>SKSH01000009.1 GCA_007118075.1 Halobacteriales archaeon | reverse complement strand
TGCCGCTGCGATCGAGCGGGCTGTAGAAGCCGTCTTGACCGATCGAGTTGATCCATCGACCAGTCGGTCGCTGGTCAGGCGATTCCCCATCCAGGCCGATGAGTACGGCCTCCCACAGGCGACCAAGGATATCGCCCAGCTAGACCCGACGACCGAGCCGCTTGCGCTCATTGTCGGGCTTGGCTCGACCGTCGAAGCGACTCCGGCGTTCGACCTGTTCGATGCATACGATATCGAACACACGATCATCGACACGAGTAACCCAGAACCTGCCCTCCTCGAGCAGGTGAGCTCGCTCATCAATCCATGGTGCGGCGAGGGTACCTACCCGATTCCATCGACCACGTCGGTCGCGATCAACATCGCTGGCCTCGTGGCCGAGGAACTCCGCGATGAGCTCCGGCACCTCCCGGCCGTCGTCACCGGCGAAGATCGCCCGGAATCTGCCTCACTGCTCCTTGAGAAGAGTCCGTTCGATGATGACGATGTCAGGACGATGCACCAAGCGATCACCCTCGAGGCCTACTACCAGCCATGGGGTGACAAGCGGGCGCTCATCAGGCGGATCCTCTTCGAGCGAGTGGCCGGTGAGGTCGAGCCGATCAGTGATCGCTTCCTCACCAAGCTCGAACGAGCTGTCGGGGTCGCCAGCCACAACGCCACGGTCGAATCGGTCGATGGGATAGAGTTCGTCTTGCTCGATGCGGAGACGTTCGGTCAGCGATTCGAATTCCCACCCCTTCGGATCTTACTCAAGGGCTTACTCGACAGCGGCGAGTTCGATGCTGACATCGCGATCGGTGTCGCACACGATCACCTTGAGGTGGTCGGAGCGGTGGATGATATCGGGCCGATCGCTCATGAGCTGGCGAATCAGCTCGAGGATGCTGGCGTAACTCATCATGGCGGTGACGATGGTCGCATCCGATTCCTCTCAGGCCGCCGCGACGCGGTGTTACAGTCGATATCAGGTGCTGTCGAGACGGCCGTCTGATGGGCGACATCCTTTTCGGCCTCACTGCTCGATAACCGAATACGAATGGGCACGAAGGAGCTGTCGTCTGAAGCTGACGATACCTACGATGCTGTCTGTCGAGCCCTCCTCGAGGAGATCCTCGATGGCGAGCTCGGCCGAGATGGCCTTGAGGCGAGAAAGCGACAGCTCTGTCGTGAGGCGGGCGGCATCGAAGTGCCGGGTAATGGCGATATCCTCCAGCATGCCACGCCGGACGAACGTGAGACGGCCGAACCCGTGCTGCGGCGGAAACCGGTTAGAACCGCATCAGGTGTCTCACCGATCGCGGTGATGACCAGCCCACACCGATGTCCGCATGGCCGGTGTCTGTACTGTCCGGGTGGTCCCGATTCGGAGTTTTCCAGTGCCCAGAGCTACACGGGGAAGGAACCGGCTGCAGCCAGAGGGCAACAGACCGATTACGATCCCTATCGGCAGGTGACTCTTCGTTTGGCACAGCTTCGATATATCGGTCATCCGACCGACAAGGCAGAGTTGATCCTCATGGGCGGGACGCTTCCTGCTCGCAGCCACGATTACCAGGAGTGGTTCGTCAAACGGGCGCTACAGGCGATGAACGACTTTGATCAGGGCGATCCACCGACACCGGAGTTGGCACTCGAGATCGAACCACCTACCGGCTTTTCCTACCTCGAAGACGTCATCTCGACGAACGAGACCGCCACCGTCCGCAACGTGGCCACCACCTTCGAGACCAAGCCCGATTGGTGTGGGCAAGAACAGATCGATCGGATGCTTCGCCTGGGAGGGACGAAGGTCGAACTCGGGGTACAGACCACGTTCGAACGGATCAACCGCGAGCAGAACCGTGGCCATGGTACCGACGCATCGGTCCTCGCAAATCAGCGACTCCGCGATGCCGGGTTCAAAGTCGGTTTTCACATGATGCCAGGTCAACCAGGGATGACCGACGAGATGGCTCGAGCTGACTTCAGACGGTTGTTCGATCAGCCGTCATGGCGGCCGGATTACCTCAAGATCTATCCGACCTTGGTCGTCCCTGGGACGGTCATCTACGACTGGTGGCACCGAGGTGAGTTCGAACCGCTTGATGCCGATTCAGCGGCCGAGCTGGTCGCCGATATCAAGCCTATGGTGCCACCGTATACCCGTATCCAGCGGGTGCAACGAGACATCCCGGCCGACCTGATTGCCGCCGGGGTGCAGAAATCGAACCTCAGACAGCTGGCCCAAGCACGGCTTCATGAGCGAGGTGAACGCTGTCGTTGCATCCGCTGTCGTGAAGCAGGGATGCAGGATGGACCCATCGATCATTCAGCCCTTGAAGAACGCGTTCGGACCTACGATGCCGTTGGGGGGACCGAGCACTTCATCAGTGTGGAGGACCCCTCGAGCGATGCCCTGATCGGATTTTGTCGCCTGCGCTTCCCCGGAGATCCACATCGGTCCGAGCTCGAGGAGGCTGCCGTCATCCGCGAGCTACACGTCTACGGCAGCGAGGTGCCACTCGGTGAGCGCGATGATACGTGGCAACACCGGGGGATCGGCCAGGGATTGGTCGGCCGGGCCGAAGCGATCGCTCGACGTGGTGGGTACGAGAAGCTCGCGATTATCAGCGGTATCGGTGCCAGGGAGTACTACCGCGAGAAGCTCGGCTATCGAAACGATGGACCGTACGTGTCCATCGGACTCGATTGATTTGTCTGAATTGATCGACTTCTCAACCAATACTGCGTTAGGTCACTCGGGTGACCATTCACAGGCTTCGCCGACGGTGAGGTCGTTGGCGTCGATGTAGGCGACGAGGCAGGCGTGGTTGCAGAAGTAGGTGGCCGATTGGCAATCGTCGGTGCAATCTCGTAGACAGACTGGATCGTGCTCGAAGATGAGCGACCGACAGTAGGCACACGATTGATCGAGGTCTGGGGTTGCGATGGTGGTTGACATGGGATGTTCTTGGTACTAAGCTGGTGTATCCCTTTCGCGGAAAATGAATTCTTTTCAGCCGGGTTTGCAATTCAATGATCAACTATTGGTAAATTACCACAGTTTGGCTGTTGCTTGCATCTCATCCGACAGAGCGGAGGACTGTTAATCCAGACGTGCAGATGATTCCGTATGGAAGCCAAACATGAGCTCGCGAGCATCGATATTGCCGCGGTCGTCCGCGAGCTCGGGGCGTACACCTCTGCGTTCTTCGATAAAGCCTATCTCTATCCCGATGTCGATCTCATCCGCCTGAAGCTGCGCCACCACGAACACGGCCGACTCGAACTCTTGGCGCAAGTAGGTGAACAAAAACGGATCCACCTGGCTGAGCACGATCAAGTTCCTGACGCACCGACGAGGCCGCCAAACTTCGCCAAGATGCTCAGAAACCGCCTAACGGGAGGTACCCTCGAAGAGGTCGAACAGGTTGGATTCGATCGGATCGTCCGACTTGGATTCGATGTCCCTGATGGCGAGGTCGATGTGTATGTTGAACTCTTCGGCGATGGGAACCTCGCGGTGGTCGGAACCGACGGTACCGTCGTCGATTGTCTCAGGACCGTCCGGCTCCGGTCGCGATCGGTCGCCTCAGGACAACAATATGAACCGCCGTCTCAGCGGGTGAACCCGTTTGAAGTGGATGCAGTTGGGTTCATCGAGGAGGTCAGGGCATCTGAATCGGATATCGTCCGCACGCTCGCGACGCAGTTGAATCTCGGTGGACGCTACGCTGAGGAGATCTGTACACGGGCCGGCGTCGACAAGGCTGCATCGGTAGATGCTCTCGAGGATACCGATATCGAGGCCCTACACGAGAACGTACGTTCCTTCGGTGATGCCATCGCGACCGGTACGTTCGAACCACACGTCTACGAGGACGATCTTGGGGTGGTTGATGTGAGTCCGTTTGCCCTCGAGGAACTCTCAGCTCTCGAGTCCACCACGTTCGAGACGGTCTCAGCGGCCGTTACCGACTACTTTGACCGGTTGCCAGCCAGGCAGACGGTTGAAGCAGATCCAGAAGATGTCCTCGCCGAGGAACGAGCACGATTAGAACGCATCCTCGAGCATCAACAGCGGACCATCGAGGAGTATCGAGAGGAGGCGAATACGCTCCGATCACAGGCCGAACTGCTCTATGCCCATTACGACCTCGTCGATGAGCTGATCTCGACTGTCAGCGAAGCACGCAGGCAGGGACACAGCTGGGATGACATCGAGGAACGGTTGGCTACCGGTGCCGAGTCGGGTATCGAGGCGGCACAGGCGATCGTCGATATCTACCCTGAATCTGCCATGATTGACATCGACCTCGAGGATGAGGCGGTGACCGTGGCGGTCAACACCGGCGTCGAGCGCAACGCCAACCGACTGTATGAAGAGGCGAAGGAGATCGAGGAGAAGATCGAGGGTGCCACCGAGGCGATTGCACAAAAGGAGTCAGAGCTCGAGGGGCTCGAGGCTACTGAGGACACAGAACCGGTCGAAAAGACACCAAGCTCGGATCGAGATTGGCTTTCGATGCGGTCGGTCCCAATCAGACGTCCAGAGCACTGGTTCGAGCGGTTTCGATGGTTCCACACCACTGATGGCTTCCTCGTCATCGGCGGTCGTAACGCCAAGCAGAACGAGGAACTCGTCAAGAAGTACACCGAGCCATACGACCGCGTGTTTCACAGCCAGGCGCACGGCGGTCCGATTACGATCATCAAGGCGACCGATCCCTCCGAGGCAGGTCGGGAGGTCGACTTCCCAGATCGTACCCTCGAGGAGGCAGCCCAATTCGCCGTCTCTTATTCCTCGGTATGGAAGGATGGCCACTTCGCTGGTGACGTGTACCTCGTCCGTCCGGAGCAACTGACCAAGGAGGCTGAAAGCGGTGAGTATGTCGCTGCCGGTGGCTTCGTCGTCCGTGGCGACCGTGAGTACTACCGTGACACTCCGGTCGGCGTTTCGGTCGGGGTCCAATGTGCGCCTGAAACCAGGGTGATCGGCGGTCCACCATCGGCCATCGAGCCACGGACGGTCACCTCGATCAGGGTCGAGCCCGGTCGCTTCGCCCAGGCAGACGTAGCCAAACGCATCTATCGCGAGTTCCGCGACCGCTTTGCCGACGAGACCTTCGTCCGCAAGGTGGCGAGTCCGGATCAGCTCCAGCACTTCCTCCCACCGGGCACCTCGAGGATCATCAAGGGGTAACGACAGATGGCCACCTTCTTTGTCCCCTAGTGGGTCTCCTCGGGCATGCGCGTCGAGGGACGAGAACCGCAGGACCCATCCCGTGAGCGGATGGCGATCGTCCCTGACTCGACAGAGGATCTCTGGCATCTGCAGTATGTCATCGAACCGGGCGACCATGTCGCCGCCCAGACGGATCGACGGGTGCAACGCGATGACGAGCAACTCCGGGATACCGGCGGTCGGCGTGAGACCATCCATGCCACCATCGAGGTCGACGAGGTGGAATTCCAGCGGTTCGCCGATCGTCTCCGGGTGAGTGGACAGATCGTAGCCTGCTCTCGTGAGGATCAACTCGGCTTTCATCATACGATCAACGTCGAGGTCCACGACGAGATCGAACTCGAGAAGGTACTCAAACCCGATCAGCGAGAACGACTCGCCGAGGCAGAGGCTGCCACCGATGATCCAGACGTCACTGTCATCACGATCGAAGATGGCCTTGTTGATGTCTTCGATGTGGCTCAATCAGGTGCCTCGCATCGGGCGAGTTTCGTCGCCGGTTCGGGGAAACGAGGAGGTGAATCTACGCGTCATGAGCTTTTCGCCGATGTCGCCGGGGTAATCGAGCGTTCGACCGCCGATGCGCTCGTCCTCGCCGGGCCTGGCTTCGTCAAGGATGACTGTCTGAAGTATCTCGAGGATGCCAACATCGAGGGTGCCTCGGCGATTCGGACCGTCGATACCAGTTCGACCGGTGAACGTGGCGTCCATGAAGTGCTCACACGAGGGGTCATCGATGACATCCGATCTGAGACCAGACTCGGCAATGAGGCGGCCTTCGTCAACGAGCTCCTAGAGCGGTTACGGACCGAACCTGGATCGGTCACCTACGGGCCAGAAGAGACGCAGACGGCCACCGGATACGGTGCGGTCGAAACCCTCGCCGTCGTCGATGACGTGTTGCTCAGAGAACGGACCGCGGATGCTGAGTGGTCGATCGATCTCGATCGGCTGGTCGAACAGGTCGAGCAACAAGGAGGGACCGTCAGGGTCCTCACCGCCGAAGGTGAACCGGGCCAGCAGGTCGTGAGTCTCGGCGGAATCGCCGCCATTCTTCGGTATCCGATCGACTAGTTTGCATCCTCGGATGCAGTGATACGCACGGTCTGGAGATCGTCTGCCACCCGGACGGTCCCGGGGAAGTTGGCGGCGACCCCATCGATGAGTTCCTGCTCGCGGCCACTGCAGTGGGGATAGAGGTGCGTGAGATACACCCGACCGATATCGACATCTGCCAGTAGTTCACCGAGTTCGGTCGGTCTGGCGTGGTTTGAGACCTCTACGTCATCAGGGAAGGCACAATCATGCACCAGTATCGCAGAGCCATCGGCGAGGTCAGCCACTGCCTGGCTCGTTTCGGTATCACCAGAGATGGTGAGTCGGTCATCGAACCGGTAGGCAAGACAGTACATCGAGTGGATCGTCTCGACGGCCTCGATCTCGAATCCAGCCAGCTCGAAGTGACCTGGTTCGACCTCTCGCACCTCGAGGTCGAATCGGTCGCGCATGTAGTCGTGGGTATCGAAGAGTTGCTCGATGAACTCGCTCGTCCTTGGGGGCCCGACGATCGTCTGTGTCTCTTCACCGGCGAGCCACCTCGCCTTCATCAGCGGCATGAGGTCGGCGACGTGATCGAGGTGATGGTGGGTCAGCAACACGGTGTCGATCGATTCATAGCCGATACCCGATTGATGCAATCGGTGCAATACTCCACTACCACAGTCGATGAGCAAGCGGCGGTCGGCCTCACCGATGACGATACCGCTTTGGAACCGGTCACCGGTCGGCATCGCCGCCCCGGTCCCGAGAAAGCACAGCTCCATGATGGTCGACGGTGAGACCGCTCGGGCGATAAATCCAGGGCTTGAGGCATACCCTCCGGCGGTTCTCACTGCTGTTTCGCTGTGGTGAGCTCGGTAACTTCGTGTAGTAACTCATCGATCGATGGTCGGTCACCTGGGGTGGAACCCCGATGGCTGAAGGTCACCTGGGGCTCGGTTCCACGGACATCGACCACGAGCGCCTCGGGCATCCGACCGACGAAGTCGGTGAGGTTCCCGAGGATGCCAAACCGGGTGGGTTGGTCGAGTTCGTCAACAACCCCTTTTGACGGATCGGCTAGAAGTGGGAACGGGAGGTCGTAAGACTCCTGCCAGGTTCGGACTCGGTCGATCGGTTCAGGTAGGATCGAGACGACGAGTCCAGCTGCAGCCTCGAATTCGTCGTATCGAGCTGCTACCGCTTGGACTTGTTGGCGACACCGGATGCAGTAGAAGTCACGCTGGAGCAACAGGACCACTGCATTCGTCGTTGTGCCTTCGAGGGCCGATGCAAGGGTGAACGGGTCCGGTCCAGCACCTGCGTTCTCGAGTTCGAATCGAGGGATTGTCACCGTCATGGACTCGTGGGAGCAGGAAGCTCTCGTAGGTCCGCTGGATGAATGCTTGAACCTCGATGGTTGATGGTAAGTAGCATCAGTGCCCCTCAACCAGCCGTCGTAGTTGGGCAGGTGGGACCGCTCCCCTTGCGATGTGCTTGTCATAGACGAACGTCGGAACACCGGTGATCTGCTTTTGTTGGGCGTTGATGAATGCCTCCTCGACCGCTGTTCGGAGCGCATCGTCTTCGATCGCGCTTCGAATCGCCGAGCCCTCGATACCTGTCCGCTCGGCGAGGTCGACGAGTACATCCACGTCGCCGATATCACGACCATCGACCCAGAGCGCCTCGAAGAGGGCCGTATCGAAGGCAAGCCAGGTGGCTGGATGTTCTCGTTTGACGTAGAACGATGCGAGCTGGGCGTTCAACGAATCGACTCTGTCCGGGATCGCGTCGAATTCAAGCATCTCCTCGGCATCGTATTGCTCTCGCAAACGGTTGACATTTTGTCTGACCTGTTCGTAGTACGCCTCATCCTTTCCATCCTCTATCTCGTGATCGATCGTACCATCTGGTCTGCGCTTGTGCCCCCGGAGGTCATAGGGATGCCAATCGATGTCTATCTCGTGGTCATACTCCGCCTGAAAGGTATCCAGTGATCGACGACCGAGATAGCAAAACGGACACACGTAGTCCGAGTATACCGTCAT
The DNA here is from genome assembly GCA_007118075.1 of Halobacteriales archaeon. Lineage (GTDB taxonomy): Archaea > Halobacteriota > Halobacteria > Halobacteriales > SKSH01 > CAZXER01. The sequence continues at coordinate 16,402 of SKSH01000009.1, read as the reverse complement.
CTTGTCTGCATCGCTCATATGTCGGCCAATGATGGCCAGACGGATAATCCCTCAAGTGAGCTACTGGTTAGTGTGTCGAGGTGGCCGTGAAACCTTGCAGTCATCAACCCGGTTCGACCAAACGCTGAAGTCGATGCGGAGACACCCTCTGTGCAATGGAAGGGGGGCCGTTCGAGACGGTTCGTATCGGTGCCGATGACGGTCCCTCGGATGACGCCCTGTATGATCGGTTGAGCGAGCCCGTCGCGACTTGGTGGCGAGACACCTTCGATGACGGCGATGGTAGTGCCTTCACGCGACCACAACGCGGCGCACTCCCAGCAATCGCAGCTGGCGAGCACACACTCGTCTCCGCACCGACCGGCTCGGGGAAGACACTCGCTGCGTTCACCGGGATCATCGACGACCTCCTCCGGAGACAACGGCGTGGCACCCTCGGTGATGGCATCCAATGTGTCTATGTCGCCCCGATGCGGGCACTTGCCAACGATATCGCGAAGAATCTGGAGCGACCACTCGAGGCGCTCGCAGCCACAGTTGATGGCGATGAGCTACCACTCAGACACGAGATACGACACGGGGATACCGCAGATGCGGCACGGCGGCGGATGCGCGAACGACCGCCACACATCCTCGCGACCACCCCTGAATCGCTTGCCATCCTGCTCGATGCCCCTCGGATGCGTGAACACCTCCGGCGCGTGGAGTACGTCGTTGTCGATGAGCTTCACGCATTGGCCAGTCGGAAACGGGGGGCACATCTCGCGGTGAGCATCGAACGGTTGGATGCCCTCACCGATGTGTCGATCGTCAGGATCGGCTGCTCTGCAACGGTCCGGCCACTCGAGACCGCCGCGGCGGTCCTCACCGGGATGGACCCACTGACCGGGGAACCACACCCCTGTCGGATCGTCGATGCACATGGCGATCGACCGCTCGAGCTCGCCGTCGAGGTACCCGTTGCCGGTCTGCGCCGGGTCCCATACCTGTCCATCCAGGATGCGCTGTACGATCGGTTGGATACGCTCATCGCCGACCACGAGACGACCATCATCTTCACCAACTCACGAGCCGGCGCTGAGCGGGTGGTCACCGAGCTTCGTGAACGCTTCGACTACTACACGGCCGAGACCGCCGCCTGTCACCATGGTTCGCTCGGGAGAAACACCCGCGAACGCATCGAGGCGGGGCTCAAGGCAGGAAGCTACGACGTGGTCACCACTTCGACAAGCCTCGAGCTCGGTATCGACGCCCCAACCGTCGACCTGGTAATCCAACTCGGCAGCGCGAAATCGGTATCGACGCTGTTGCAACGAGTCGGTCGCTCAGGTCACCAGATCGGCTCGACCAGGAACGGTCGGATCATCGTGACCGATCCAGACGACCTGCTCGAGTGTGCTGCACAGGCCATCCTCGCGAATGGGGGTAATATCGAACGGCTGTCGATTCCGAATGCTCCCCTCGATGTTGCCGTACAGCATGTCTACGGGATGGCCGTGATCGGGCCGATCGCGGAGTCGACGGTAGCAGACACGATCTGCCGTGCATGGCCCTATCGGAACCTCACTGAGGAGCGCTTTGAGGAGATCCTCGCATATCTGGCTGCAGATGAGGAGTCACTCAAGGCACAGCACGTCTATCCGAGGATCTGGCGCGATGTGAACGGACCACCTGAGGACGAACGACACCGAACAGAGTTCGAGGTCGGTGAGGCGATCATGGGCAGCCGCGGTCGCCTCGCTAGGATGATCTATTATACCAACGTCGGGACGATCCCAGACGATCTCGCCTGTCAGGTCAGGACGCTCGAGGAGGACGAATGGGTGGGCGAACTCGATGATGCCTTCCTCGATGCCATCGATCCAGGAGATGTCTTCGTCCTCGGGGGCGATCGCTTCGCATTCAGGTATCGCAAGGGTGGGACCCTCTACGTCGAGCGGACCGAGCAGCCAGCGACGGTGCCCAGCTGGCAGTCCGAACGGCGGCCGACCACGAGCCACTTGGCCGACGGGACCCGATCGCTTGCTGCAACGGTCGAGGCGGCCCTCACCGATGGAGGACCAGGGCGCGCAAGACGAGTGCTTCGGGAACATGGTGTCCTCTCCGATGATGTGGTCCGTTCGCTTGTCCGTGAGCTCGAACGGGAGGCCGAGGTGGGACTCGTGACCGACAAACGGATCTCGATTGAGGAGGTCATCGACGGGTCGGTCGCCCGACGGCGCTACTTCGTCCGTACCCGTGTCGGTGGTGGGGTGAACGAGGCTCTCGCCAGGTTGGTCGCCGAACAGGGTCGACAGCGGACCGACGCGTCGATCCCAGTCGCATTCGGCGATGCAGGATTCGCGCTTTCGGTGCCGACCAACTGTCGACTCGACGTAGCCGGGACGATCCATCGATTCGCCGAGGAGGACATCGAGGAGCGGTTACGACGGGCCGTTCGACAGAGCGAGCTGTTCGAGCGGTACTTCCGAATCAATGCGGTGCGATCGCTTCTCGTACTCCGACAGTATGGCAAACGAGAACGCACCCCGGCCGAACAGCAGTTCAAAAGCGATCTGCTGTTGCGGGTGACTGAGGACCTGCCTGCCTGTCCGCCCCTCGATGAGACCTACCGAGAACTCCTTGAGGATCGGTTCGAGATCGACCGCCTCCGAGAGCTTCTCGATGACATCGAGGCCGGACGTGTCGTCATCGAGCACGAAACACGAGCAGATCCATCGGAAGCGGCTGCCGGATTGATCCGCCAACGAGGTAACGAGGGGGTCGTCGTCGATCCGACCGGAGACACCAGAAGCGGTTCGGCACAGGCGGTTGGCCGCCGCTGAACAACGACATCCGGTCGGAACCGTTATGGTTTTGGTGAGGGTTCATTCAACCAATCATGACGGTGTTTTGGCTCGAGGAGCTACACAGTGAGGACCTCGAACTAGTTGGGGGGAAGGCTGCATCGCTTGGTGAGCTCGAGTCGGCCGGCTTACCGGTGCCACCGGCGTTCGTCGTCGGGGCGAATGCCTATCGTCGGTTCGTCCATGAGGCAGGCATCGAGGAGTCGCTCTCTGAGGCGGTGAACGTCGATACCGAGCGGACTGCCGCACTGGCCGCCGCCGAGGAGTCGGCCCACGAACTCATCATGGAGACTCCATTCCCTGATGAACTCGCCGAGGACATCCTGTCATCGTACGACGAGCTGACCGAGGATGGATCGCAGTTCGTTGCGGTCAGATCGAGTGCCACCGCTGAGGACCTCCCCGATGCGAGCTTCGCCGGCCAGCAGGAGACCTACCTCAACGTGGACCGTGAGGGGTTGCTCAAAGCCGTGCAAGGCTGCTGGGCCTCCCTGTTCACCAAGCGTGCCATCTACTACCGCGCTCAACATGGCTTCTCACACGATCACGTCAACATGGCGGTCGTCGTCCAACGGATGGTTGATGCAGATGCCAGTGGGGTCATGTTCACAAGTCATCCCTCGAGTGGTGAGGATCGACTGGTCATCGAGGCTGCCTGGGGACTCGGTGAGGCGGTCGTTTCCGGGGAGGTATCTCCCGATAACTATGTCATCGAACGTGAGACCGGTGAGGTGCTCGAGATACACGTCGCCACGAAGAAGCTGCTCTATGAGCGCGATCCGGACTCTGGTGAGACGATCACTCGCGCAGTCGAGGACGAGCGCCAGGATGTGCAGGTACTCGATAGCGAGACTCTCGAGGAGCTCAGATCGATCGCCATCCAGGTCGAGGAGCACTACGGAACCCCCCAGGACGTCGAATGGGCGCTTCGTGATGGCGAGCTCTACATGCTACAGTCACGCCCGATCACGACGATCGAAGGTGCGACGGCGGCGGCGACCGCCGATGGTGGGCAGACGACCGAACACCGCCTCGGTGAGCAACTCCTCAGTGGCCTCGGTGCTAGCCCAGGGATCGCTGGCGGTCCGGTCAGCATCGTCAAGAATCTCGATCAACTCGATCAGGTAGAAACCGGTGACATGCTCGTCACGAAGATGACGACACCCGATATGGTCCCTGCGATGCGTCGGGCCGGGGCTATCGTCACCGATGAAGGCGGCATGACCAGCCATGCTGCAATCGTCTCTCGCGAGCTCGGCGTCCCTGCAGTGGTCGGGACCAGCGAAGCCACCAGCCGTCTCGAAGATGGGCAGGGGATCACCGTCGACGGTGACAAAGGCACCGTCACCGAGGGTGTGCACGAGGAGGTGACCTCCGCAGAACCAATCGAAGAGGTACGCCCGAAGACGCCCGTCAAACCGATGACGGCAACGGAGGTCAAGGTGAATGTCTCCATCCCAGAAGCGGCCGAGCGAGCGGCGGCGACCGGTGCTGACGGTGTTGGCCTGCTCAGGATCGAGCACCTGGTGCTCTCACTCGGGGCCACCCCCGAACGCTTCGTCGAGACCGAGGGTGCAGATGCATACGTGAGCCAGATCGTCGATGGTATCCGGGTGGTCGCAGAGGAGTTCTACCCTCGGCCGGTTCGTGTCCGTACCCTCGATGCACCAACCGACGAGTTTCGCTCGATGGAGGGTGGTGAGGATGAACCGATCGAGCATAACCCGATGCTCGGATATCGTGGGATCCGGCGGAGCCTCGATCGCCCCGATATGTTCGATCTCGAGCTCCGCGCCTTCCGCGAGCTCTTCGAAATGGGCTATGACAATGTCGAGATCATGTTCCCACTCGTCAACGATGTCGATGACGTTATCGGGGCCCGTGAGCGCCTCGAGGCCGTCGGTATCGATCCGAAGACACACACCTGGGGGGTCATGATCGAGACACCGGCGAGCGCACTGTGTGTCGGAGAGATGTGTGAGACCGGGATCGACTTCGCCAGTTTCGGGACGAACGACCTCACTCAGTATACGCTGGCTGTCGACCGCAACAATGAGAACGTCGCGTACATCTTCGATGAGTTACACCCAGCCGTGCTCGAGCTGATCGCGATAACCATCAAGACCTGTCGAGAGCACGGGGTCCGCACAAGTATCTGTGGACAAGCTGGGTCCAAACCAGCCATGGTTCGCTTCCTCGTCGAAGCTGGCATCAGTTCGATCAGCGCAAACATCGATGCGGTGCGCGATGTGCAACACGAGGTCAAACGTGTCGAACAGCGCTTGATCCTCGACTCTATCCGAGACTGAATTTACGTTCGAATTCCCTTGCCGCGGATGAGCTCAAGATTCTGCTCATCGAGGCAGGTTTGGCCTCCCACCGATATCGGGAATCGAACACACCGCGATCGATCTAAATTGTCGATGACCTCGAAGATCGAGATCTACCAATCGACCATACCTATTTGTGATTCACAGACCTTCACGACCGCAAGGACGTTTCAGCTTGGAGATCATCAACCTGCCCTATCGGCTCTTATCAGCACTTCGGTCGTACCTCTTCCCCCCGAAGATCTTGCCACGAACACCGCCATTCACGTTTGATGACACCAAAGAGCGAGTGGTTCATCTTCGTCCGTACACCGAGAAGGATGTCGACGCACTCGTCCAAATGTACGAGGATTTCTCCATGCTAGATCGGGTGCAGGGGGTACCTCCGATGCATGAAGCGGGCATCCGGGACTGGTTGAAAAAACTCGCCACCGGTGTCAATGTTGTCGCGACCCATGAGGGGAGTACTGTTGGCCACGTGGTGTTCGTCCCCGATGGGACCGACCGTCACGAACTAGCGATCTTCGTCCATCCCTCGTATCAACGAGCGGGTATCGGATCACAGTTGATGGCCGCGGGCCTGGCTTATGCAAAATTTGAAGGGGTGACATACGTGTGGTTGAGCGTCGAGGCGAGTGCCAATGGATTGCAGCGATTCTACAACCGAGCTGGATTCAGGATGATCAACCCGATGGGCATGTATCAGCGAATGTCACGCTATCTCTGAGCGACCATCGACGTCGATGATCTCCCTTGGTACTCAGTTAGCTGTTTGAATCTGTGTGAGGAGGTGCCTCATCGCAACTGGTGTCGGCGGAGCTCCACCTCCTTCTGTGACGATACGAGACTGATACCTCGTGAGGTCACTCGGTGATGTCAAGCCCTTCAATGGCAACTCCACTTCCCTCGATGACCGATCCGATGACGGCACCATCGACCAGCTCGGCCACCTGGTCTGCATCGGTAGCATCGACCGCCATGGCGAAGCCAATCCCCATGTTAAACGTCCGATACATCTCAATGTCGCTCACCTTTCCACCGTTCTGAATGAGGTCGAACACCGGTTGCACGGGGAGGGGGTCATCGATTTCGTATCGATGGTCAGCCATCCGGGAGAGGTTTCGAAGCCCACCACCGGTGATATGTGCACAGGCATGCACCTCGAATCGTCGCATCACCTCGATCGGTTCGGTGTAGATACGGGTGGGTTCTAGTAGTGTCTCACCGACGGTACGTGACGGATCATCTGAGAACGTATCGTCGTACTCGTAGGTCGAGGTGACGGCCTTCCGTGCCAGTGTCAGGCCGTTCGAGTGTATCCCCGCTGAGGGCATCCCGACGATGGCATCGCCGACCTTGGCGACACCAGGTGGTCGTTCACCAGGATGGGCGATACCGAGGGCCGCACCGGCGAGGTCGACGCCGACGATCACCTCAGGGAGGATGGCAGTCTCTCCACCCATGAGGGTGATGTCGGCCTGTTTCGCGCCCGCTGCCAGGCCAACTCCGATGGCGGCGGTGAGCTCCTCATCCGGTTCTTCGAGTGCGAGGTAGTCAACAAAGCCAACGGGACGGAGTCCCTCCGCAACGAGATCGTTGACGTTCATCGCGATGCAGTCGATTCCGATGGTATCGAACCGGTCGAGTGCTTCTGCTACGAGAAGCTTCGAACCGACACCATCTGTTGTCAGGCCGATCTCGAGCTCGCCGAGGTCGAGGATCCCCGCATATCCCTCATCATCAGTCTCACCAACTGCCGAGAGTAATGCCTTGGTTGCCTCCTCGGAGGCCTCGATGTCGACACCAGCCTCGGCGTAGGTCAATCCTTCAGACTCATCATCACTCATGGTGGAATCCCCTGCGGGGATGGGCAAAAGCCCCCCGGTCGAGGAATGGTCACAACCTATACCCGACAAGACGACAAACTGGTAGCTATGACCACGTTTCAGGCCCAGGACATCACCCTCCACAAGCTTCGAGAGCATGTCTGGGAGATCGAACAGGAGGAGGGCATGCGAGTTCCTGCTCGGGTCTTCGCCAGCGAGACGCTGCTCGAAGAGATCGCCGATGACAGGACCCTCCAGCAGCTCAAGAATACGACCCATCTACCGGGTATCCAGAAGTACGCGATCTGTATGCCTGATGGGCATCAAGGGTACGGGTTCCCCGTTGGTGGCGTCGCAGGTATCGATGCAGAGACCGGCTGCATTTCTCCTGGAGCGATCGGATATGACATTAATTGTGGCGTCAGAATGGTGAAAACAAACCTCGATTACGGCGATGTCAAAGGGCTCGAGCAAGAGCTGGTCGATGCACTCTATGATGCGGTCCCATGTGGCCTCGGTGCAGGTGGCGTTGTCAAGACCGATATGGACACGATCGATGAGATCCTCGAGGTGGGCCCTCGTTGGGCGGTCGACAACGGCTACGGGGTCAAGCACGACCTGCTCACCACCGAAGACGAGGGACAACGACCAGAGGCCGATCCCAGCAAGGTATCGGATAAGGCAAAACAACGAGGGAAGAACCAGGTCGGTAGCCTCGGAAGTGGGAACCACTTCCTCGAGGTACAGCGGGTCACGGATGTGTTCGATGAACCTGTCGCAAAAGCGTACGGCCTCGAGCCAGGGCAGGTCGTCGTGTTGATCCACTGTGGGAGCCGTGGATTGGGCCATCAGGTCTGTACTGAGTATCTCCGCAAGATCGAACAGCGTCATCAGGGCCTGCTTCAGCAGCTCCCCGACCGCGAACTCGCGGCGGCACCGGCTGGCTCACAGCTTGCAGAGGACTACTATGGCGCGATGTGTGCGGCGATCAACTTCGCCTGGACGAACCGCCATCTCATCATGCACCAGGTCAGGATGGTCTTCGAGGATGTCTTCGACGAGGACTGGGAGGTGCTCGGGATGGACCACCTGTACGACGTCGCGCATAACATCGGTAAGAAGGAGGTCCACTCTATCAACGGCGAGGACCGGGAACTGTTCGTGCATCGCAAGGGTGCAACCAGAGCATTTCCAGCCGGCCATCCGGAGGTACCACGAGAGTACCGAGAGGTCGGTCAGCCAATCATCATCCCCGGAAGCATGGGTGCCGGATCGTACGTACTCTGTGGTGGTGCTGAGTCGATGAACATCTCCTTCGGTTCCACGGCCCACGGTGCCGGTCGGCTCATGAGTCGCACCCAGGCGAAAAAGCAGTACTGGGGCGGCGATGTCCAGCGAGATCTACGCGAGCAACAACAGATCTACGTGAAAGCAGAAAGTGGTGCAACCGTCGCAGAAGAGGCACCCGGCGTCTACAAGGACGTCGACGAGGTTGTTCGGGTATCAAAGGAGCTCGGGATCGGCACACCGGTTGTCCGAGTCTTCCCGATCTGCAACGTCAAGGGCTAATCTTACGGTCGGTTTCGAGCCATTTAGGCTGTCACCGTCGGTTGCGTGTGTATGGTTGAATTCGTGGATTTGACCCACCGGTTTCACGAGGACATGCCGGGATTTCGCCTCGAGGATGATGACGGGAACATTATCGAGCTGTCTGCTGAGATAACCTCGTCGCTCACACACGAAGAATCTCGGCCATGGTACGAGGGAGATGCTTCGTTCGAGCTGACTGAGATTCGGATGGATACCTCGGTCGGGACGTATCTGGATGCACCGGGACATCGGCATCCGGGACGTCGTGGTATCGCTGAGCTCGAACTTAAGGAGCTGGTGCTCCCCGGTGTTGCCATCGACGTCCGTGGATTCGATGCCGATGAAACAGCTGGCCAGGAGGTACTTCCCGACGGGATCGACCTGACTGGACATGCGGTGTTGTTCAACTTCGGTTGGGACCGACACTGGGACTCTGAGGCGTATCGATCGTATCCATTCATCGGGGATGCGCTGGTCGATCGACTCATCGAGGCAGATGTGTCGATGGTGGGTGTGGATACCTTCAACATCGATGATCACCGAGATTCAACTCGTCCGGCACACACCAAGCTGCTCGAGCAGGACATCCTGATCGTTGAGAACTTGTGTAACCTCGATCAGCTGATCGATCGTTCGTTCCGTTTCTATGCAATCCCGATTCCTGCAGTGGGTGCAGTCGCCATGCCAGTTCGAGCATTCGCCGAGATCGATGCAACCGATACCCGCTGAGCTCCGATCAATCTTGGTGCTGAACTTCCACTGGTGATTGCTGGCAGAAGGTTTTTTGAGGCGGTCCACCTCCTCAACTGCATGATCGATGAGACCGTGGAGCAAATCGAGGATATGCGCACCCACAGTTCCTCTGAGGTGGCGATCACGGCAATCGAGGCGCTTAAGTACACGCTTGATGGTGATCACGCCACCGTCGAGGAGTATCTGCGGTCACTCACGCGGAACTGTCGGGCGCTCCGACACGCCGATCCCTCCCATGCAAGTCTCTTCTCGGCGACAAAATCAGTTGAATCGACCGTGCTGGGTGCCGAGCCAGAGACCATCGATGATGCCAGATCGGTCACCCTTGCAGCGATCGATAGCGAGATTGCAACGATCACCCAGGCCAAAGAGCGGGCTGCAGAAGCAGCGGCAAAGCTGCTCGAGGAAGACAGCACCTACGTGACCATCGACTACTCGACGACCTTCTTAGAGGCACTGAACCGTGCCGAATTCGATCCCGAGACTCCGGCGACAGTCTACGCCATGGAGGCCCGTCCACGCATTCTCGGCCGGAAGATGGCACGGAAGATGGCGACCATCGAGGGGGTCAAGTCAAGCCTCATCGTCGATAATGCCGTCGGTAAGGTCATCGACGGCTGTGATGGGGTCTTCGTCGGGATGACGTGTGTTATCGACGATGTGCTTTACAATCGCGTTGGAACCTATCCCCTGGCGCTGGTAGCCGATGCCCACGATGTTCCGATGTATGCCGTCGGCGCCGATACGAAGGTGGTCGATGAAGCATTCGTTTTCTCGAGCGAGGAGCGGCCGACCAGCGAGGTGTCCCTCGAACCCCTCGATGACGTTCACATCGAGAACCACATGTACGATACGACACCGATCGGGCTGTTCGATGGAGTGATCACCGATGCAGGGATTCGATTCAGCGATGTCTGACGAGGTCGCGAGAGTTTAAACCACCCCTCACGGAGAGTGCGATATGCAACCACGCGAGCTCGGGTCTATCCCACCGTACCGGCCGAGACTCGGACTGGACGTGAGTGACAGACTCCGTCTCGGTTCGAATGAGAACCCTCTCGGACCGAGTCCGAAGGCTATCGAAGCGGTCCGGGCTGATGCAACTCGGATGCATCGCTATCCAGCCAGGCCCCATGCCGAGCTCGACGCCGCACTCGCCGACCGTTGGGAGGTCGAAACTGAGCAGATCTGGCTCGGAGCTGGGGCGGTCTCGGTCATCGATACATTGACCAGGGCGATGGTCGATCCAGGTGAGGCCATCTTGCGACCCGATCCAGGTTTCTCATACTTCGGTCGGAGCAACCTGAGTCATTACGGGGTCGAGCGAACGTATCCGATGTCGAAATCGAGATCGTTCACCCTCGATTCTCAGGCGATCCTGGACGTGTATGCGGGCGAACCGTTGGTGTACATCAACACGCCACATAATCCAACGGGGGCACTCGCCAGCCGGGCTGCCGTGACCGAGGTGGTCGAAGGAACTGATCCCTCGACGTTGGTGGTCGTAGACGAGGCATATGAACCGTTTTCCACCGAACCCAGTATGGCCTCACTCGTCAATGAGACCGACAGGGTTGCCATCATTCGGACGTTCTCGAAGACCTACGGACTGGCTGGTGCTCGCATCGGGTACGGGATCATCCCACCTTCAATCGCCTCAGCGTACGAACGGGTGTCGACTCCGTTTGGGGTCAGTCGACTGGCCTGCGTGGCCGGCCTCGCCGCTCTCGATGACGAGGCCTACCTCGAACGGAGCATTGCTGTTGCTCGGCGCGGCCGTACATACCTTGATACGGAGATCAAGGCAACGACATGGCCGAGTGAGGCGAACTTCGTCCTTGTCGAGGTGGGTGATGCAGCCACCGTGACCGAACTTCTGAAGCAGAACGGCCTCGAGGTAAAGGATTGTACGAATTTTGGCCTTGATTCGTGTATCCGAATCACCGTCGGGACCTCCGAACAGAACCGACTTGCCGCTGAGATCATCAACCAGGTGGTCTCCTGATGCGGGTCGCGCTCACCGGCACGCCAGGCACCGGGAAGTCAACCGTGGCTTCACAGCTCGGAGATGGTCCCGAGATTATCACGCTTGAGGAGGTCGCCATTGAGGCTGAAATCGTCGCTGAGCGGGATGCGGTTCGAAACACCGATATCATCGATATCGATGCCCTCCGCGAGGCGACCGCCGACCTCGATGATATCCTCATCGATTCACATCTGAGTCATCATCTGCCGGTTGATCTGGTGGTAGTCCTCCGATGCGAACCAACCGTGCTCGAGGGCCGGCTTCGAACGAGAGGTATGGCTGAGCGCTCGATCATCGAGAACGCTCAGAGTGAGGCACTCGATCTCATCCTCGCTGAGGCAGTCGCGCATCACGGCCGCGAAGCGGTCTATGAGATCGATACCACGGAACAGACGATCGATGCAGTCGTCGAGGAGGTCCAAGCAGCCATCGAAGGAGAACTCGAACCGAGGGCAGGTATCGTCGACTTCACGGGGTATCTATGACGCTCGAGCGATTGCGACCGGTCACCGATGCGTTGTTACGGCCGATGGTCAAAGCGAGTATCACGCTCGGTCTCGGCCCACACGCTTTGAGTATCATCGGCTTCTTGCTTGCCGTTGGAGGTGCAGCCTCATTCATTCTTGGTTCAGAACTTCGCTGGTGGTATCTCACCGCAACGTTGTTCGTGGCGTTGAGTGGTGTCTTTGATCTGCTTGATGGGGCCGTAGCACGCGAGCAGGGGATCGCGTCAGATTCGGGCGATGTACTCGATCATACCCTCGATCGCTATGCTGATATCGTCCTCGTTGGTGGGATGGCGTTGGCCGTTGACCAGCTCCTGATTGGATTCCTCGCGGTGACTGGTGTGTTGATGACCTCCTACCTCGGGACCCAGGCGCAGGCGGTCGATTTCGGCCGGCTCTACGCGGGGTTCCTCGGCCGTGCTGACCGGCTGGCATTGATCGGGTTTGTCGGTGTCCTAATGACCGCCTCCAGCGATCCGATCATGGGGTTCACCGCGATCGGGTGGTTGTTGCTCTTGTTCGCCTTCATCGGCCATCTCACCGCAGTCCAACGGTTCGTGGTCCTCTGGCGTGGACTGTCTTGAAGGCTGACAACATCCTTTATGCGACTGTGGTGTGTACCTTGGGTATGGTCCAGTGTGAGATGTGCGGGGCCGAGACGGGAGCGCCGAAGACGATCAAGGTCGAAGGGGCAGAACTGGACGTCTGTGATTCCTGTGCCAATCTCGGCACTGAGGTGTCACAACCGACGAGCGGATCGACGAGTACGAAGTACTCGACCAGTTCGTCACCATCGAGCAGCACCTCTTCGACCCGGTCTGGGTCGACTACGACGACCCGATCGTCCGGACGTTCCACGAGTGGTTCCAGGGATGATGATATGTTTGATTCCCTCGGTGAGATCGCGCAGGATTATGACCAACGTATCCGCAATGCCCGTGAATCGCGGAATCTGAGCCAAGAGGAACTCGCCAAGGAGCTCAACGAGAAGCGCAGCCTCATCAACAAGCTCGAACGTGGGGAGATACTCCCGAACGATGCGATTCAATCGAAACTTGAGCGGTACCTGGAGATTGATCTCACCGAGAGTGGTGCAGAGACGGAGGAATGGAGTTCTGAAGGGACTGATCAGTCGTTCACCCTCGGCGAGGTCGCAGAACGCAAGGACTGATCGGCGCGCAGTTCGCAATCGTTTTGCACCCACCACCAGGAGGGCGTTGCATGTTCGTGCTGGTCAATCTCAAGGCATACAACTGTGATCCCGAGGCGGTCGGAGAGGCCGCAGCGAGGATCGACGCCGAGACGGAGGTAGCCGTCGCCGTGGCAACCCAACCGAGTGATATCCCCGCGGTTTCGGCCACTGGCGCTTCGGTGTGGGCACAGCACGTCGGACCGCATGGCCATGGTAGCCACACCGGTTCGATTCTCGCCGAACGGGTTGGTGCAGCTGGTGCCAACGGGACCTTGATCAACCACTCAGAGCGTCGCCTCACATTAGCCGATATCGACGCATCGCTGAAAGCGGCTGCTCACGCGGGGCTCGATACCTGCGTCTGTGCGAATACCCCTGCACAGGTCGGAGCTGTGGCCAATCTCGGCCCCGACATGGTCGCGATTGAACCACCTGAGCTCATCGGTACCGGTACGCCCGTCAGTCAGGCAGACCCTGAGATCGTCCTCGATGCAGTCAACGCGGCCAGAACGGTCGATCCCAGCATCTCAGTCTTCTGTGGGGCTGGTATCTCGTCGGCTGCAGATATCGAGGCAGCTGCCGACCTCGGAGCTGAAGGTGTACTATTGGCGAGTGCGGTCGCGAAGGCCGACAACCCCGAACAGGCGTTGAGCGATCTCGTCTCCCCCCTCGGTTGAGCGGCTCAGATCAGTTGCTGTTCGTCGGTGGTAGTAGACACCAGCAGCGAGGATGACGATGGTCCCGATAAGTGCCACCGAGATGACAGACAAGAGCATGTAGACAATCTGATGAATCATCTCGACGGTGGCGGTCGGCATTGGTGTGAGTTCGAGGAGTCCCTTGATGATTGCCGGTTGTAGCGGGACGAGGATGATCCCCAGTCCGATTGCCAGCCATCGGCGGGCACGTCCGGAGGTGAGTGAGAACAAGAGCACAATAACGGGCATGTAGATGTATAAGAGATGGTTGAGGTTGCTCGATGGCAGCGCAATGAGCAGACCGAGGACGGTGAGCAGAAATGCCATATGCCGATCTCGATGGCTAAGCGTTCGGCGGTAGCTGTAGGCGATGATTGGGAGCACGACCGCGAGTGAGATACCGAGATAGAGGATGGGTGGTATCATCGGAAAGATCGCTGAGATCGGTCGGATAAGCGTCACCGAAAAGAAATCTGGGCTCACCATCCCATCCGCGAAGGCACGGAGTCGGCTCCGCTCTAGGATGATCACCTCGAGGTACGTGCGGTTGGTACCGATCCCGAAGATGATCAGGCTCGATATTACCCCAGCCACGAAGAGTATCGCAGCGAACAGGATAGACTTGAAGCGACGCTGAAACAGGAGCCAGAGGCCAAAGCTCAACGGGAACAGCTTGACGATGGCTGCGATCGACAGTGCCCCTCCCGTGAGCCTATCATGCCCGGCCTCACTACCGATGAACACGAAGGCAATGAGAAGCGCAATCACCGGGTCGATTTGTCCTAATCCTATGTTCACAAGCGGGTAGAGGCTGACGAGAAAGAACGCCACGATGAGGGCGCGGTCGAGCCGTTCGAGGCTGACATCGAGCCGGCGGAGTTCAGAGATGGTCAGTGCGGCGAGGATTGCCAATGCACCGAGATTGACGATTGAATGAATGATGAATGCCACCTCCCAGTCACCGATGAACGCGTAGGGGATGAACGCGAAGATGACGACCGGCGGATACACGTATTCACCACCTGCTTCGATAGGTTCGTACCCGACGAAGGACTCGCCCTCGAGGACAGCCTCTGCGGCCTCAACATAGGCGATGAAGTCCCACGCCAGCGGTGATTCAACTGAGAGCACGCTGAAGTACACCGCCATCGCCAATCCAGTGACGATCCCGAGTAGGAGCACCGCACGCACCCCTCGACGATCGATACGTTCTGCCGGTTCGTTCGTAGTCACTAGGCCCGTGGCAGTTCGGGCGAAAGTTATGCGTTTCGAAGAAGCGATTGTCTAGTTCCATTGGCACAACGACCTTCGAGCAACTCGGAGCGATGGATACATTGAGTTGATCGCACAATCACCATACAACACCAATCTATCATGCTGAAATCACACCTTGTAGTAGTTGTGGGTACCAGTCAATGAGCGAGCTCGATCACGCCGGTCGAGCAAGGGAGATTCTCGGGCACTCCCGGTGGTGGCAGCTTGCGGCTGCCGCACTCATGGGGGCTCTGGTGAGCCCATACCAGTACGTATGGTCGTCGATTGAAGGGCCACTCGCCACGAACCTTGATGCCTCACTCACGGCGCTTGGGATCGTGTTCACGACCTATGTGGCGATCATGACACTCACCCAGTTTCCAGCTGGCTGGTATCGGGACCATTTCGGACCACGACGACTGACGTTTCTTGCTGGAATCTTGGCTGGAGGCGGATACATCGGTACTGCGCTATCAACAGATATCTACCAGCTGTTTGTCGCCTACGCTGTCGGCTCGGTCGGTGTCGGAATCATCTATACGGTCGCGGTGAACACCGCGGTCAAGTGGTTCCCCGACAAACGAGGGCTGACGACCGGTATCAGTACGATGGCGTTCGCTGGCGGCGCTGCTTTGTTCATCCCGATTGTTCGTGAATTCGACAGTCCGGATGAGCTTCCGATAGTGCTTCTCGGGATGGGCATCATCATCGGCCTGGGAATCTTGGCTGGATCAGCCATCCTCCGAGATCCACCGGATGACTGGTTGCGTGAGACCTTCTCATCCGATGGAGGACAGTATCAGTCAAGCGGTGACTTCCACTGGCGTGAGATGATTCGGACCTGGCAGTTTTGGGTGCTCTATGGAATGTTCATCGGTGTCAGTGCAGCAGGACTCATGATCACCGCACGGATCGTGTTGTTCTCTGAACATCTTGCACTCACTGCGATCGTCGCCACGGTTGCAGCAACCGCCATCCCAATCGCCTCAGGTTTCGGCCGACTCATTGTTGGATGGATATCGGATCACATGCGCCGTGAGCGAGCGATGGCCCTCTCATTCTTCACCTGTGGTCTCGGTACCATCTCACTCGTGTATCTTGGCATCGCTGGTATCTCGGCAGGCTATCTCATCGCCGTCTTCATCGCAGTCTTCTTTTGGAGCTCGCAGTTCTCGCTCTTCCCGAGCCTGGTCGCAGATTATTACGGTGAGTCGATGTCGTCGGCTAACTATGCGCTCGTCTACAGTGGGAAGCTCTGGGGTGGCGTCTTCGGTGGAGCTATCGTCGGTTGGCTCGTTACGAGTATCGGCTGGGAACAGGCATTTCTCGTCGGTGGTTTATTAGCGATACTCGCTGGTCTCGGCGGACTCTTATTACGACC
>SKSH01000209.1 GCA_007118075.1 Halobacteriales archaeon | reverse complement strand
GACATCATCGTCTAGGTCAAAGCGCGCCTCCTGGGTCATACCGAGCTGGACGGTATCATCGAACTCGGCGGGGGGAGGTTCATCTGCCGAGACATCGGCAATGAAGAGCCATCCCACAACGAGGACGATGAGGACAGCTCCAACACCGACCAACAGCAACCGACCGGTATCCGCCTGCATACTCCGAACAGTAGACCCTCAGCCCGTTTAGGGGTGTCTAGTGCCGTCGACTGACGCAAGCGTCTTCTGTCACGCAGGCCGACGCTAGTTCGATGGAACGGACCGTCATGTCGTGGAGTGGCGGGAAGGATTCGGCATTGGCGCTTTTCCGGCTCATTGAGTCAGACACCGAGCTGGTCGAGCTCTGGACCACCATCGGTGAGGAGACCGGACGAAGCTCGATGCATGGAATCCTCGCTGAGCTGTATGAGGTACAGGCCGCGGCCATCGGCATCCCGATCAGGCTGGTGCGTTTGCCACCCTCACCGGATAACGAATGGTACCGAGAGTTCGTCCGAAAAGAGCTCGATCGGTATGCTGCACAGCAGGTCGACTCGATCGCCTACGCGGACCTCCACCTCGAGGACATCAAGCGCTTCCGTGAGGAGCTGCTCGCGATGAGCGAACTCGACGGTCGGTGGCCGGTCTGGGGGATCGGTAGCCTCGACCTCATGATGGCACTCATCGAACATGGGTTCGAGGCCACCGTCGTGGCCGTCGATACCGCATCGCTCGATCCGTCGTTCCTCGGGCAGACGGTCGACGAGGCGTTCCTCGAATCACTCCCAGATGGGGTCGATGTTGCTGGAGAGCAGGGCGAATATCACACCTTCGTCACCGACGGACCGATGTTCGATGAACCGGTACCGATCAATCACGGCCAAATCATCGAACGGGAGGTAGGTGAGACCACCATGGCCTACCTCGATATTGAGCATGCCACGGAACCGAAGGCAAAGCATAGGTAAAAGAATCACGCGCGCCTATATCACTCATGGCAAATCGAAGTCGATCAGAGATTGTTGATGACATCAAGGGTCTATTCGACCGACTTGAAGACGAGGTAGAAGAGCTCGCAGGAGAAGGGAAGGAGGGTGTCCAAAGTGCATCGAACCGGGCCCAACAGACCATCGAATCAGGAAAAATCCAGTCGAAAGAGAAGATCGAGACCATCCGCGAACAGCTCGACGACCTCGAAGATGAACTCGAGGAGAAAGTTGGTCAAGGAAAGGAAAAGACAGCAGATACCATCAAGGAGCTCCGCGGAAAGCTCAAGGAACTCGAGACGCGACTTCGCGACTGAACCATCGCCTTTTTCGTGCGATCAGACCAACCGGTACTGCTACAGAAACCGTGACAATCGAGGTGTTCCTTGGTTCGGCCATCATCGGGTTCCTCTTCGGACTCGCGCTCGCCATCCCACCAGGTCCGATGAACGCCATCATTGCCGAAGAGAGCGTGAATCGAGGCTGGCGAGCTGGTACGACTACCGGTGCCGGTGCGATGCTCGCCGATGTCTGTTTCTTCCTGCTCGCGTTCCTCGGGATGGCCACCTTCGTCGATCAGCTTGAGGTACTTGAGGGGGTGCTGTTCCTCATCGGTGGGGTGCTCATGCTCGTCTTCGCGGTCGATGCTGGTCGTGCAGCACTATCGGCCACGAGGTATGCCATGGTGGAGGTCGACACCAAGGCAACGGGCTTTCAGAAGGCGTTGCTTCTCGGGCTCACGAATCCGTTCCAGCTGGCATTCTGGCTGAGTGTTGGTATCGGATTGGTCAGACCGGGGACGATCGATGTCGGCGAACACATCCCAGTGCTCGACTCTATCGTCATCGAGACCGGGAGTATCTGGTTGCTCGGTGGCTTTTTCGTCGCCATCATCGTCTGGATCGTGACCTATCCGTTCGCACTCGTCACCCTCGGGGATCGATTCGATGCAGCCGCTCCAGTGATTTCTGCAATCAGTGCATTCATCCTCACTATCTTCGGGCTCACCTTCGGCTGGCTTGGGTTGCGTTCGTTCGGTTGAAGGTATAGCTCACTCGGCCTGCTCGATCCGCGCCATCGCGTATCGGTCTGCCGCCTCTAGGACGGTGATACTCTCCTCCTCAGCCGATTTGATCATCTTGGCCAATCGATCACCGATCGCCTCTGCCTGCTCGATGGCATCGGCCATCGTGCCATTCTCGGCCTCAGTCGCGACAGTGATCAATCCACCTCCGTTGATCACGTAATCAGGGGCATAGAGAATCCCTCGTTCCATGAGATCGGTTGCATGGGATCGGTCCTCTAGGACGTTGTTGGCCCCACCAGCGACGATATCACATGCCAGGCGAGGGATGGTATCGTCGTTGAGGACGCCACCGATTGCACAAGGGGCGAACACATCGCAGGGTTCGTCGTAGACAGCATCGGGACCGACAGTATCCAAACCGTGTGTATCGGCAAACGTGGCCACCTTGTCTGCATCGATATCGCTGACGGTGACCGAAGCACCTGCCTCGGCGAGACTCGTTGCGAGATCACGGCCCACCTTACCGATTCCTTGGATGACGAACGATCGACCATCGAGTGATTCGGTCCCATAGGTGGCCTCACAACACGCCTTGATCCCACTGAAGACGCCGGTGGCCGTCACCGGCGAGGGATCGCCGAGACCATCCTCGCGACCGACGACATGGTCGGTCGCCTCTGCGATGACCTCCATGTCTTCGACGCCGGTGTTCATGTCGACAGAGGTGATGTACCGGCCTCCGAGCCAGTCGACCCCACGACCGTACGCCCGCATCATCTCGTCCGTCTTGTCCGATGGATCGGCGATGATGACCGCCTTGCCACCGCCAAGGTCGAGGTGTGCAGCGGCGGCCTTGTACGTCATCGCCTGTGAGAGGCGGAGTACGTCCGTGAGCGCAGCCTCCTCTGACGGGTAGGGTCGAAGCCGGGTCCCACCAAGGCTCGGACCGAGGGTCGTATCGTGGATCGCCACGATCGCCTCGAGACCGACCTCAGGATCCGAGATGTACGTCACCTGCTCGTGACCGTAATCGCCCATCTCTGTGATGACCATGGTCGGTGATTTCGTTCGGTCCGCTCAGTAAAGTTTCGTTGTCGATCTGGAGATCAAACAACCTCGTGCCGTCTGAGGTAGGATACCTGTCGATACATCCGACAGCCGATGCAGATGCCGGTGGTGGCAGCCAACCCAGCGAGCGCGGCCACGAAGAACACGATCGCGAACCCCACGATAGGCATGCCAAAGAGGATGAACATACTGGCGAAAGTGGTACCCGTTGCCCCGAGTAGCTTGGCGAATCGATGCGGGGCAGCAGACTCCAATTCGGTGGGTCGACCCACAAATCGGATGGCGACATGGCGCCAGAGCAGGGCATACAGGTCCAAACGCCAACCTGAGGCCACCGATAGGACGAGGACTCCAGCGACGAGATACACGAACCATGCCTCCCAAAGGACGAGACCGACCAGGAGCAATACGGTCGTGACCGCCTGCCCGAATCGTGGCGCCCGAGGATCGACCTTGGTCGAAACGGATGTCCACCAGGCAGTGAAGCTCATGAAGACGGTATCGTGCCAAACAGCAAAAGGTCCGTCGGCCGCAGCAAACTTCGCCGAGTTCAGCGACGTTCGATGAGTGCCATGATGGCACCACCGCCACCGATGCTCATCCCGACAAGACCACGGTCGAGCCCATCACGGGCTAGCTGGTGGATCACCGATGCGGCGAGCATGCCGCCTGATGCCCCGATCGGGTGCCCATAGGCCACCGCACCGCCGAGCGGGTTCATCTGTTCGCGGGGGATATCGAGGCGATCCATCACGTACACCGACTGCGCTGAGAACGCCTCGTTGACCCAGAAGGTATCGATATCGCCGATGTCGAGCTGGTTCGCTTCCAACAACCGTTCGATGACATCACCGACAGCCTCGTTGAACTCATCTGGCTCACGGTAGACCACCTCGTAATCACGCAACCTGAATGTCGGATCGAGACCGAGATCCTCTGCCGTCGCCGCTGAGGCCATGACGACACCACCGGCACCATCGCTGAGCTTCGAGGCATTACCAGCGGTGATGGTCCCGTCACGGGCGAACGCTGGGCGGAGGGAGGCGAGATCCTCGAGGGTCGAGTCGGGGCGTGGCCCCTCATCGAGATCGACGACGCCGGCGGGAGTCTCGACTGGGACGAGCTCCTCATCATAGACACCCGATTCGATGGCATCGGCCGCGAGTTGGTGGCTCTCGAGTGCGTACTCGTCCTGTGCCGTTCGCTCGATCCCCTCCCGGTCGACGAGCCCCTCGGTGATCTCGCCCATGTGGACATCGAGGTTCATGTCCCAAAGCGAATCGAGGATCATCGAATCTCTCGCGGTGACGTGGCCATGTCGGCGACCTTTCCGGTAATCGGGAAGGATCCACGGAGCGTTGCTCATCGACTCGAAACCACCAGCAAGGGCGATGTCGATGCGACCGGTGGCCACTCGATCGGCTGCCAAGCAGATCGCCCGAACCCCGGAGCCAGATGCCTCGTTGATGGTCGTCACGGCGGTATCGTTCGGTAGCGCCGAACGTATCACCGCCTGTCGGGCTGGTACTTGTCCGATCCCCGCCTGGATGGCATTGCCGAGTGAGACCCATTCGATCTGCTCTGGGGCGAGATCGACCCGTTCGAGAATCCCATCGATGGCAATCTGCCCGAGTTCGACGGCCGCTACGTCTGCCAGCGATCCGACCAGCTCGCCGTGAGGCGTCCGTGCACCGTCGAGGATAACAACTTCAGAAGCTCCGTTCCCGTCCATACCGGTGTTTGGGTGGGTGGGTTTGTTAACGGCGCGATACCAGCTTCCTGGTGGGATCGGCAGCCCGATCAGGGACCGAGATAACCCCAGGCATGGAGCTTGTCGCTGTCGAAATCAGTCCAGCGCTCTCCGATGTCGTCCCGGTAGTACATATTGGGGATGATGATGTTATCGATGCGGTCGTATACCTGCTCTCGTGCCTCTAGCATGCTCCAGCCCATCCCGGTGGCGATGAGCACTATACCGGACTCGCCTGCTACCCGCCATTGGCCATCTACTAGCTTGGTATCCTCGATCTGAATTCCTTCGAGCCGTTGGGGATCTTCGAAGACGATGGCTGCATTCCGCGAGTTCTCATCGAACGTCTTGTCATCGTCAAATGGAAACGGTGGTACGCAGACTCTCACCGCAACCTGATAGCCTCGATGTGCCCTGATCTCGAACGTCTCACCATGTGCCATCCGATAGAAGAACTCACCGGTGGGCATCTCGAGTGAGACCGTCTGCAACACGATGGTCGGGTAACCGAACCGTGGCGTGAACTCAAGCGGATAGATGCCACCCTCGTTGACGATGCAGTTGAGGTCGATACTGCCGACATAGCCCTCGGTGGCGAGCCACTCCTCGAGCTTGCCGAGGGTCTCACGGAAGATCTTGTTCCGACCCGCCCAGAACATCGACGTCCCCATCTCGCCCGTCGACGGGCCGATATTGCCTGGGAAGAGCTTCTTGTGCTCGAAGTTGAAGTTGATCGGTTCAAGGAAACGATCACCATTGAAGAAGCCACAGACGGCGATCTCAACACCTTCGACACGACGTTGCAACTGAAATCCCTTCATCCGATGGCCCCAAGCTTTCTTGTAGGCTCGCAACACGTCGACGACGTCGCTTCCATCATCCTCCCGGCCGACGTACAGCAACCGTTTGACGTTCTGAACCTCGCCGAGGGGTTTGATCACGTACGGTGCCGGATTGCTCTCGACAAGCGCGATCCCCGCATCGAAATCATCGAACTCGTAGTGATCGAGCGTCGTGATTCCGTTCTCCTCGAGCACATCCATGGCGAACCCGCGATCTGACTCGAGTAAATCGGAGCTAGCGGTCCCTCCGACGACGGCATGACCGTCTTCACGAAGCTCCTCGGCGAGCGCACCCGTGCCGATATCCTTCCCGATCCAGATGTCATCGAAGATAATGATATCCGCCCAGTCGAGATGGTCCCGCCACTCGTCGACCTTCGGGACGAATCCATCAGCAATCTCCCGGTCGGCTGGCTCCTCGATATAGTACCTAACCGCATGACCTTCATTATGCACCTGACGGGCGACATCGCCGATCAAGGCGGCATCGAGTGAGCAAAACAAGAAGTTGTGCGTGGGCATTGGGTCAGTCATTCGGCTAATGGTGCCTTAAGCACTGGTCAACAACATCTAGACCAGAGAATGGACCTCAGCCTACCTGGAAATCAGCATCCCCACCGTTTTCATCCCACTCGAGCTCGAATTCGATGCTCAGCTCGCCCGGTCCATCCTCGGGGCCCTCACGCTCGGCCTTGACCTCAAAGGTCGGCCGAGCTGGTGGTTCGAGCACGAGCTCATCGTCACCTGAGCGGAGGATGATGGGATCCCCAGCTCGCAGACTCTCGGCGATGGCATCGAGGTAGTCGGCGATCTCATCGCGTCCGTAGGTACGTTCGATCTTGAAGAGGACGACTTCTGGCATACCAACCGATAGTCGCTAACGGTGGATAACGGATTCGGTGACTCTCACTACCGCAGAAGAACCCAAAGAATCTCAATATATCGACGAGCACCCATGCATACGAGCTCCATGGTCGAGGCAACAATCGTCTTTCTCATCATCGGCGTTGCCCTCGTCCTCTTCGTCAGCGAACTCATCCCGAACGACATCACGGCACTGATGGTGATCGTCTCCCTTGCAGCGTTGTACCCGGTGTTCGGCATCGATGTCGGCATCGAGCCTACCGATGCGATTTCTGGATTCTCCAACCCCGCAACGATCACGATCATCGCGATGTACATGCTCAGTGCCGGTATTCAGAATTCAGGCATCGTCGACCGACTTGGGATCATCTTGGCCAGAGCCACCAAGGGAGACGAACGCCTGACACTATTGGCCACGGTCGGGTCGACCGGTCCGATCGCCGGGTTCATCAACAACACACCGGTCGTCGCGGTCTTCATCCCGATGATCACGGATATCGCGAACCGTAACCATCTCTCACCGTCGAAACTCTTGATACCGCTATCGTTTGCGGCGATCCTCGGCGGGACTCTGACATTAATCGGGACAGGGACGAACCTCATCGCGAGTAACTTTGCAGACGTACTCATCGAGGACCGTGGTCCGATCGGCTTCTTCGAATTCACCAAGCTCGGTGTGATCATCTTGATCGTCGGGATCACCTATCTCATGACCATCGGACGGTGGCTGACACCAGCCCGGTTGCCGGTGGCCGAAGACCTGACCGAGCTCTTCGCCATCGAGGACCACCTCTATCAACTCGGTGTCACTGAGGGCTCTCCGCTGGTGGATATCCCTATCGCCGAGGTCGAAGAGCCAGCTGGACTCTCGATAGTCCAACTCGAGCGGGGGACTGACGCCTTCCAGGGGCGGATGTCTGATCGGCTCATCCAACCAGGGGATAGGCTCGTCGTCCTCGGCACGTTCCCGTCGGTCGAATCCTTCGCAAAGCAGAATGACCTGTTACGTCTCTATGGGAGGGAGGTCAGCGATGCGACGTTCCGCGATCCAGCCCGTGGCGATACACTGGCCAAGCTGGTCGTTCCAGAGGACTCTGAGTATATCGGAAAGAGCCTCGAGGAGGCCCGGCTTGGGCGACGGTACGAGACCATGGTGTTGGCCATCAAGCGCCGTAGTGGTGACCTCATCCACCAAGATCTCGGTACGATCGAACTTGCCGCAGGTGACACCCTCCTAGTGAGGTCCAACGCCGCCGCACTCTCGTACCTCACCGATCGCGGTGACCTGTTCAGGGTCGACTCACCACCGTACGATCTGCTCACCGCTGATCCAAATGAGGTGTCACCCATCGAGCGAAATGGTCTGTATGCCATCGCCACGATGGGACTGGTCATCCTGCTGGCGGCACTCAACATCCTCCCAATCGTCATCGCGGCCTTGCTTGGTGTCATCCTGATGGTCATCCTTGGGAGCCTCAGTCCTGCAGAGGCATACGATGCCGTGAGCTGGAACATCATCTTCCTCATCGCCGGGGTCATCCCCCTCGGGATTGCGCTCCAAGAGACCGGCGGGGCGGCGTTGGTGGCCGATCTTGTCTATCAAAGCGCGGAAGTCCTCCCCCTCATCGGCGTGCTCTTTGTGCTCATCATACTGACGGGGTTGCTCGCCAACATCATCACACCGGTAGCAACGGTTGTCCTGATGATTCCGGTCGCGGTAGACGTTGCAGCCCGGCTCGGCAGCGACGAGTTCTCCTTTCTCCTGGCAGTGATGTTCGCATCGGCCACGTCGTTCATGACACCGGTTGGTTATCAGACCAACCTCATGATCTACGGCCCGGGGGGCTACCGGTTTACTGATTTCCTTCGAGTCGGTGGACCATTACAGCTCTTGAGTGCGGTCATCATCACCCTCGGCATCGCGCATTTCTGGGGACTCTAGCCGGGGTAATTTTATGCTCAGCTGTGAAT
>SKSH01000053.1 GCA_007118075.1 Halobacteriales archaeon | reverse complement strand
TGTGCAGCGGGAACTGAGCCGACTTACCGATGACTCCACCGAGGATCAGCAATCCGACGACGGTCAACCAGGTCTCCGTGCCGAAGCCGAATGTCTCGATATCACCGATCCCCGCCATCGCATCCTGTGCCAGCTGTGGGAAGCTCCCATCGCCAGCGAACGCGGCGGTACCGAAGGTGGCGAAGACCGCGACGACCCCGATGAGGAAGAAGTAGTCCCCAAAGCGGGTGACGAGGAATGCCTTCTTCGCTGCACTTGGTGGTGCCCGGTCGGTGAACCAGAACCCGATGAGCAGGTATGAGCACAGTCCGACGAGCTCGAAGAAGATGAATGCCATCAGTAGATTGTCTGCGAAGACGAAGGCGAGCATGCTGAATGAGAATAGCCCGAGACTGGCGTAGTACCGTGGGAGGCCGCCACGCTTGGCATGGCCTGGATCACGGTTCATGTACCCGATACTGAACAGGTGTACGAGGAATGCGATCAGCGAGACGATGACGAGCATCAGCGCCGACAGTGGGTCGATGAGTGTTCCAAAGCTCAGCTCGATGACTCCGTCACCAGCAGTCCAGGTGTAAAACTCCTGGTTGAGCGTCGCGTCCTCAAGGAAGACGACCGCCAAGATGGCGATCGAGAGCCCGAGGGCGATCCCTGTCGCGATGACACCGGGGATGGCACCCCTAAGTGGGAGATATTTCCCGAAGCTGGCGGCGATCACGAACGATATCAGTGGCAAGAGGGCGATCGCTGGGGCGAGTTCTAGGATTCCTTCCATCCGTGATCACCACCTCATGGATGCTGCCTGTTTGACATCGATGCTACCGTGCGTGCGGCGAAGCGACAGGATGATTCCGATGCCGACGGCCACTTCGGCGGCGGCAAGTGCCATCACGAACAGCGCGAATACTTGCCCCGACAGGGTACCATGCAAGAGCGCGAACGCGACCAGATTGATGTTCGCCGCGTTCAGCATCAGCTCGACGGACATGAGGAACATGAGCGCATTTCGCCGGGTCAACACACCGAACATGCCGATGGTGAATACCGCGGCAGAGAGGAGGACGTAGTACTCGATTCCGACAACACTCATGGGTCATCACCCTTCCCACGAAGTGCGGTGACGAGTTGTCCACCATGCTCGCGACCGGCCATGTATACCGCACCGTCGAGGGCTGCATCGAGGACGAGGGCGATCAGGATGAACGCGACCAGGAAGCCCTCTGTTGGGATCGTCGTCGGTGCATTCAGCAGGGCCATGCCGATATCTGCGGTCACACTGGCCTCTGATGGGAATCCCTCGGCTTCCCCGAGTTCAGCTCGGAGGGTGACGAACGCGAACACGCCGAAGATGGCGATCGCGATGAGGCCGGGTAGCAGATGACGACCGAGTCGGAGCCTCGGTCTCGTCGTCATGCCCTGGTCACCTCCTCAGGGCCCGTTTCACGGTTTCCGGTCAACATGACGGCGAACGTGATCAGAACGAGCACGCCGCCGACGTATACGAGCACCTGCATCATGGCGAGGAACTCAGCGTACAGCATGACATAGTGGACCGCCACGCTGAGCAGCGCGACCCCGAGCAGGAGTGCCGCATGCCACGGTTCTTGCACGAGGACTACCCCGAGGCTGGCACCTAGGGTCACCGCCGCAAACAGCGCAAAGGCGAGTACTTCAATGAAAGCCATTATTCCTCCGTGCAATAGGCAGACCTTTGAAGATTTCTTTATCCTTCCTCTGGACGGCGTAGTGAACGGATCGCCAGGGAGCTGAGCCATCGCTACGTTGGATGCTTGTCATCATGGTGTGTTGATCTTCGTAACCTCCCAACCTACTGATAGTCGACCGCATCCTCGCCTTCACCGACCCATGATCCGCGGTCGGGTTCACGAGCAGCGAGCGGATCGAGTTCGTTGTACCACGGGACCGATTTGAGCTGTTCCTTGTTGTAGACGAGGTCGTCCTTCGTCTCGCCGGTGAACTCGAAGTTCTGTGTGAGGATGATGGCATCCACCGGACAGACCTCCTCACAGAGTCGGCAGTAGACACACTGCCCAACATGGAGGTTGTACTGTTCGCCCTGTCGTTTGTCATCCGTGACGATGTGGATGGTGTCGTTCGGACAGACGTTCTCACACTGTCGACACCAGATACAGCGCTCCTGGCTGAACTTGTGGATCCCCCTGAAGCGTGGGCTCACCTCCGGTGGTACGTCTGGATACTCCACGGTGAATGTCTCGCCTTTCAGCGCGTGTTTCATCGTCACTGCCATGGATTTAAGTACGCCGATCATACGGTGATCACCCCCACGATGAGGGCCGTTAGGATGAGGTTCAGGAAGCTCAGGACGAGCAAGCCCTTCCAGCCGATCTCGATGAGCTGGTCGATCCGTACCCGTGGGACTGCCGAGCGCATCCACTGGGTGAGCAAGAAGACCGCCCATATCTTCACGAGGAACCAGACGAACCCGAGCGACTCTGGACCTGGTCCGGCTGGGCCACCGAGGAACAGCGTCGCGATGATCGCGCCACCAAGGAAGATGTGGATGAACTCACCGAGGTAGAACAGCACGAAGTAGATGCCACTGTACTCTGTTTGATACCCGGCCACAATCTCATTCGGTGCCTCGGGTGTGTCGAACGGGTTACGGCCGATTTCAGCCATGTTCGCCGCGAGGAACAACACGAATGCGAACGGGTTGATGATCGCGAACCACATCGGGATGTCAACTACTCCGAGTGAGATGAGGGTATCCTGCTGGGCGGCGACGATTTCGCTCATCTGAAGCGAGCCCGCGAAGATGACGACCGACGCGGCTACGAGTACGAGAGGAATCTCGTAGGCGATATTCTGGGCCACAGCTCGCAGCCCCCCGAGCATCGAGAACTTGTTGTTCGATGCGTAGCCACCCATCACGAGCCCGATACTCGCGAGGGAGGCAACGGCGAAGACGAAGACGACCCCGACCTCGGGGTCGGCAACATGGATACCGCTGCCCATCGGGATGACCGCAAAGCCCAACAGCGCGGATAGTGCGACGACGATCGGGGCGAGTTCCCACGCCGGTCGATCGACTCCCTCGGGGACGATGATCTCCTTGGACATCAGCCTGACCGCATCAGCGATGATGATCAACAACCCTGCGGGACCGACCCGGTTCACGGCGATGGCGTCGGTGAACCTGGCTCGGATTTTTCGTTTTGCCCATGGACCGGCGATGGCCGTCATGATGAGCATGATGTTCGCCACTAGGAAGGCGGCGATGAGGCCGGCGATGAACTCCCCGACCACACCAAACTCACCGAGTCTGAGCAGGTCGACCAGGCGTTCTGGCAACAAGACGGTATCCGTCTGCAAGACCGCCTGGAGCATCAACGATCGACCTCCCCGAGGATGATGTCGATGCTACCGAGCGAGGCGATGAGGTCGGCGACGAAGTCACCCTCAGCCATCACCGGGAGCGTCGAGAGGTTGCAGTACGCTGGTGAGCGAATCTTGAACCGCCCCGGTGTGTCGGTACCATCGGCTCGGATGTAGATGCCGAGTTCACCCTTGGCGCCCTCAACCGCTCGGTAGACACGGGTATCTGGGTCGGGTTTGAGGGTTCGTGGGACGTTCGCCTGGATCTCTCGCTCGTCCTCTGGCCACTCTTCGAGTAGATCGATGCACTGGTCGACAATCTTCGCCGATTCCTCCACCTCGCGCACACGTACCATCACGCGCGAGAAGATATCGCAACCGTCGTCGGTGACGACCTCCCAATCGAGTTCGGGGTAGTAGCCATAGGGATCGTCGCGCCGGAGATCCATGTCGATCCCGGAGGCTCTGGCGACTGGACCGGTCGCAGCATACTGTTTGGCCTGCTTCGGTGGGAGGACACCGATGTCGACACACCGGAGCTGGAAGATCTCATTGTCCGTCAGCAGGTCGTGTACCTCGTCCATCGACTCGGGAAGGTCCTCGTTGATGAACTGTCGGGTGTCATCGAAGAACTGCTCCCGTGGCTCTGGGATGTCCCACGCGACGCCGCCGAGTCGGAGGTAGTTGAACATGATACGCTGACCGGTGAGATCCTCGAGCAGTTTCTGGACCTTCTCGCGGTCGCGGATGGCGTACATGCTCAGTGCGTTGAATTCACCATAGACGTCGAGTACGAACGTACCAAGCGCGAGGAAGTGGGCGGCCATCCGGCAAAGCTCTGCACCCATCGTCCGGAGGATCTGGGCGTACTCGGGTACCTCGATGTCAGCGAGATCTTCGGCGGCGCGGGCATATGCCCATTCGTTGATGATACCGGCCGATGCGTAGTCCCACCGATCAGGATACGGCATGATCTGATGGCGGTAGGTACCTTGTTCACACATCTGCTCCTCACACCGGTGGAGGTAGCCGATGTCTGGCTCGACGTCGACGACCGATTCACCATCAAGCGTCGCCTTGAGATGCAACACACCGTGGGTTGCTGGGTGGTGCGGACCGATGTTGATGAGCATCGTCTCCCCATCATCTTCCTTGGTGTGTTCGAGCAGTGGGTTCTCGTGGGCCTTGTACGACACCACCTGCGGTTTGTCCTGGTTGTAGTCGTCTGTGAGTGGGTGACCGGTCCACGAATCGGGGAGCAAGATCCGCTTGAGGTTGGGGTGACCGTCGTATTCGATTCCGATGAGGTCGTAGGCCTCCCGTTCGTGCCAATTCGCTGTCTCATAGACGTGGGCGGCACTCTGACTGATCGGCCGATCGCGGTCGGTGGGGACAACGATGCTCAACTCCCGTGTCGGATCGGCAAATTGTTTGAGATGGTAGATGGTTTCATATCGGTCAGGGAGCTCCTCGGCTGAGACACAGGCGAGATAATCGAAATCGAACTCATCGCGAAGGATGGTGAGGGTCTCTTCAACCTCGTCAGCACGGATGATGATCCCGGGCGCATTGATGTGTTCCTCGGTGTCGAGCACCCGATCACCGAGACGTTCGTGGACGGCATCGATATCTAGTCCGTCCGGTTCCACTTCGGGCTCTTCGAGGGTGCTCATGGTGAATCACCCCAGTTGTACCGCATTGCGAGGTCGTCCTCGTTGATCTGGTCGGAAAGCTGTTCGATGATCTCATCACGGGGCATGTTGCCGAACTCTTCCAACTCGTATGGCTTGACGACGACCGGGCTTGTCTCGCCATTGGCCACCTGCTCTTGGAGCTTGGCTATCCCGTAGATGAGGGCCTCGGGCCGTGGTGGACAGCCAGGAACGTGGATATCGACTGGGATGACCTCTTCAGCACCCTTGACGACGTTGTACCCCTCCTGGAACGGTCCACCTGAGATGGTGCACGAGCCCATCCCGACGACGAACTTCGGCTCGGGCATCTGGTCGTAGACTCGCTTCATCCGTGGTGCGAACTTCGAGACGATCGTTCCTGGAACGATGATGAGGTCAGCCTGTCTCGGTGACGCCCGTGGGACACCAGCACCAAAGCGGTCGACGTCGTGCTTGATCATCATCGCATGAATCATCTCCAGGCTGCAACAGGCGATTCCAAACTGGAGGATGAACATCGACGACCCTCGAACCCAGTTCATGAACTTGTCGAACTTAGTGAGAATGAATGGGGTCGACCCCATCGCCTCTCGCAGGCGCGAGTTGAATCGGTCATCGACACCGGTTGCGCGGGCATCTCTGGTCTTCGTGAGGACGTTACGATCGAGCTCGGTTGGTGGTTGTTGACTACTCATTGGTTAGTGGCCCTCCGTCGGTCTGCTTGTGGACTCCGCGCCCAGCTCACGGCGCCGTTACGCCATGCCCAGGCAAGCCCGACCATCAGGATGAATACGAACAACAGCATGGGTGCCAGTGCGTGAAAGAGCCCGACCTCACCGATGGCGTCCGTGTACACGAGGGCCCAAGGGAACAGCAACACGGTCTCGATATCGAAGACGACGAAGAGGAGGGCGACCATGTAGTACTGTATGTTGAACCTGACGCGGGTATCGCCGGTCGGGACCTCACCACTCTCATAGATGGCCCGTTTGTGACGCTCCGGAACGGTCGGCCGGAGGAGCCAGGACGCTGCGACCATCCCGACAGGGATGAGCAACGCGATCGTCGCGAAGGCGCCGATTGCAATCCAGTCGTTCATATGATTCTCCGTGTATTTGGACGGTTTAGACCCAACACATATAAGGGTTGATTCTTGCTTTTCACGCCCCCAAACCGACGAATTCGGGTTTTTGAGGGAATTCGGACTACCGACGCTCGGCGAACTCGGCTGTCCCCTGTTCGTGCAGGTCCCGGCTCGTCTCGGCGACAGCGGTCCGTTGACGGTCGTGGAAGTCGAGCAACCGCCCCTCTATCTCGGGGTGGTACGTCGCAAGTATCTGCGCCGCGAAGAGCGCCGCGTTGAACGATTTGCCCGCATCGACCGCGACGATTGGTGCGCCAACCGGCATCCCGATGACCGAGTCAACGGACTTCTCCTGGACCGGCACACCGATGACCGGTAGTGGATAGGCGATCGAGGCGGTCATGTTGGGCAGGTCGGCTGATTTACCCCCCGCCCCCGCGATGATCACCTCGAGGCCGCGTGCTGGCGCTGTCTCTGCATAGGTGTACATGAGGTCGGGGGTCCGATGGGCAGAGACGACGAACGTCTCGAAGGTGAAACGCTCTGATGGTGGTGCATCATAGTCGGTCACCTCGGCGAATCCTAGTTCGTCAACGAGGGCGTCGTAGGCACCTCGTCTCCGTCCACCGGTCATCATCGTCTCGAGGTCGGAATCACTCCCCATGATGATCCCGATATCTGGCGTGTCTGCAGCCGACCGGTCGGTGGCCGCCTCGGCCTCTAGCGCCTCGATGAGGTCTCGCTCGGCATCGCTCATGCGTGGGGTCTCCAGGGGGACTACCGTAAGGTTGCCGCTTATCCCGTCCAGCTGGGACTCATTCGGCGAATTCGAGGTGGCCGCGGAGGGTGTTGCCCCTCGACCGGACGAGGTCGATGTCGTCGGAATCGCTCGTCACGGTGAGATGGCCCATCTTGCGCAACGGCCGTGTCTGTACCTTGCCGTACCAATGGAGATGCGATCGGGGTGAGGCGAGGATCCGGTCGAGTCCGGTCAGCTGCGCCGACCGAGCGGTCGTCCCATCGCCGAGGACGTTCACACTCACCACTGTCTCGTGGATCCGGTCGGTCGGACCGAGTGGCCACCCGAGCACCGCACGGATATGCTGTTCGAACTGAGAGGTGACTGCCCCCTCGATCGTCCAGTGCCCAGAGTTGTGAGGTCGTGGTGCCACCTCGTTGAGCAACACCTCTCCGTCGACTGTCTCGAAGAGCTCGATACCGAAGATTCCACGCCCCTCGAGTGCCTCGAGGGCAGTTCTCGCGACCGATTCAGCCTTCGCGATGACCGACGCATCTGCAGCGGGCGGGACGATCGTCTCGCGGAGGATCTCATCTCGGTGGACTGTCTCGGTAACCGGATGCAACATCGTCTCACCGCTACCTCGAGCCGCCATCACAGCAAGCTCGCGCTCGAACTCGATGAATGCCTCGGCCATGGCCGATCCACCGACGGCTTCGAGGGCTGCTTCGAGATCGTATTCTGCGTGAACCGGCATGTTCCCCCTGCCGTCGTACCCACCGGTTCGGGCCTTGAGCATCACCGGTGAGCCGAGTTCGTCGAGGGCTCGTTCGAGATCGGCTTTGGTATCTACCCGTCGAAACGGTGGGAGCGGGACACCGGCTTGCTCGAGATGTTCCATCTGGTCGAGCTTATCCTGGATCGTGGCCAGTGTGGCTGGTGCTGGTTCCACAGGGGTATCCACCGCCTCAAGAGCATGAGGATCGGCCAGCTCGATCTCGAGGGTCAGGATATCGCTCCGTTCTGCCAATCGAGCGATTGCCTCGGCATCGTCGAAATCAGCGACGATCTGATCACTTGCTGAGCGGGCGGCTGGACACGGGTCGGTGGGATCCAGGACGATTACGTCCACGCCGAGTGGCGCTGCCGCTTCGGCGAGCATTCGACCGAGTTGACCACCCCCGACGACACCGAGGGTTGGTC
This sequence comes from Halobacteriales archaeon, assembly GCA_007118075.1. Lineage (GTDB taxonomy): Archaea > Halobacteriota > Halobacteria > Halobacteriales > SKSH01 > CAZXER01. Next base: position 499 of record SKSH01000053.1, on the reverse strand, counting down.
CAGGAAGGGTTGGATCGACGGTCATCAGATGTTCGGTGGTTCCCTTGACGACCAATAAACGGTGTCGATGCAATCCGAGTGCCGGTCACAGACGGGATTCATCGATGTAGATCAGGACGTACTGACCAGACAGCGGGAGGTGCCGCTCTTGATAGAGACGGTGGTCCTCGAAATAGAAATCGAGCGTCTGGCGATACTGCCCGGTGCTGATGATGACCGGTGGTGCCTCCGCAGCAAGCTCAGCTGTCAACGCATCCTCGGTCTCGACACTATCGACGGACGCATTCATCGCGAGTGTATACCACGGGAGCGGGAGACGATGGGTGAATGCAGCCGTCTCGGTCACCGCATGTGCATCCGCCTCACCGGTCGTATCGTACAGCGTTGAGCCGTAGTAGAGTACATCGAGCCCCTCGTTATCGTCGATGGCTGCCTCGATGTCATCGATCGCGGCCCTGAGCTCGGGACTCTCCGGCTGAGCGAACTGAACCATCGGGTT
>SKSH01000017.1 GCA_007118075.1 Halobacteriales archaeon | reverse complement strand
CGTGAGACACTGCTCACGATGGTGGCGATAATCCTCGATTTGCCGTTCGTTCAGCTGCTCTTCGGTGGGCTTCGTGACGACCGAAATTCCCGACAAATCGACCATCAACCGACCCTCCAAATAGGCAAAATTCGCTGAGTCGATTTGACCGTACATTTCACCAATCGCCCAATAGCGACGGGTTCGTTCCGACTTTTTGCAATGCAGGGGCAATAACGCAAAATCGATAGACGGCGTCGGGGTAACCCGACCTGATTTTTCGCATTGCCCGTGATTTCGTGTTGACTCATGGTGAATCCACAGGCCAAAACCGCCAGACGGCGTCGAGGAAAGGATGCTCCAACCGGGATTTGAACCCGGGTCATTGCCTCGAGAGGGCAATATGATTGGCCGGACTACACTATCGGAGCAGACCGCAATGTTGGGTTGGCGTTGAGTCGCGTATAACGATTATGATTTGAGGAGTGACTACTGCCTGATTTGACTGAAGAACTCTCAGATTTGATTCATATGGGGATGAATTTCAACATGATACCAACGGCCCACGATGACTTGTTCGCGGTGGCTCCGATGAGTCCATAATAGTCAATCTCGACTGGTGACACCTAGAACCTCACCTTGGATTGTGATGTTGGCCGTTAGCTGTCAACAAAATCGAAAACACTGTGACCTCTACCAGGGTATCCTTGCCTGTGCAGATCCAGAACCTGGCCACTGATGCCGGCGGGATGACGAGCAATGCCTTTCTCGTCTCCGGATCTACCGTGGGATTGGTCGATACCGGTGCGGGATTTGATGTCCTATCATCGATCGAATCCCGCGGATTACCTCTTCCCGAGGTAGTTGTGTTGACCCATACACATCCGGATCATGTCGGGAATGTTGACTCATTCTCATCCAAAGGGATACCGATCTACGGCTTTGACGAATCATCTGGCTATGTCACCGATGCGCTCGACGATGGCGCGACCATCGAGCTCGGTGACGACCTGTTTGAGGCATGGTACACCCCTGGCCATGCTCAAGATCATCTCTGCTTGTTCAGTGAGACCTCGAAGGTGCTCTTCAGTGGTGATCTCATCTTCCCACAAGGTGGGGTCGGGCGGACCGATCTCCCTGGATGTGATCATGAGGACCTGATCGATAGCATTGAACGAGTGCTCAATCACACGGACGATTCACTCGAAGCGATGTATGCTGGTCACGGTCCGTCGGTTGTTACAAACCCGTATCAGCACGTGCAACAGGCGGCTCGGTTCGTCGGTATTGGGTGAGGCGACCGGTCACATTGACGGGACGATGATGACCGATATCGTCCGTGTACGCGGTCCATCACCCTCGATGAAGAGAATCCGCTGCCAGGTACCAAGTTGAAGTGCTCCATCACTGATCGGGACGCTCACGGATGAACCAAGCAAGACCGACCGCAGGTGGGCAGCAGCATTCTCGTCTAGTTGATCATGTCGATACTGACCTCTATCGTCCACGATGTCGGCTAGCCAACTCTCGATATCAGTCAAGAGTCCGGACTCGGCTTCGTTGTTGACGACACCAGTGGTCGTGTGATGCACGAAGATGGTACAGAGACCGGCATCGAGGTCGGCAGGGACCTCCCTAGCGACCTTATCGGTGATATCAATGATCTCGACCGCCTCGGTGGTCTCAAGCTGCATCCGTACACCCTAGCTCTCGATGGGACCCACAAGTAACTGCTCCAGTGACGGATAATCCCTCGATGAGGACTCAATCGATGGTTCGAAGGCCGTAATACCCCGGACCCTCGTACTCGAGTGGATCACCGACGACGAGTTCGTCTGCGTGACGGAGGATCCACGGTACCGCCCAATCGAGCAACACGGCCTCGACCGCCGGTTCAAGGTCAACCTCAGGGTCTAGCCGCTGGAGCAACCGCCCGATCTCTGCCACCGTGTACATCTGATCTGGATCGAGGATATCGTCCGGCTGGTAGAAGTCACAGGGATGGATCTCCTCGAACTCCGATTTCGGGATTGGCATGGGTGTACCGGCGTGGTGGTGGTCGAAAAAGGTGTGGGCTACCTACTCGAAGAGCTCGACGTACTGCTCATACCGATTGCTCGGTTCCTCCCAATCGACGACGTTGAAGAATGCATCGACGAAGTCGCCACGGTCTGGGCCGTAGTCGTGGTAGTATGAGTGCTCCCACACGTCGAGGGCAAGCACTGGATGGCTGCCCCACAGGGCGCCTTGATCGTGCTTATCGACGACGAGGTTGCGCAGCTCGTTCGAGAAGGAGTCGTAGACGAGGAGTGCCCAGCCACCAGCGGCACCAGCGGCTGCGCGGAACTCCTGCTCCCATGCCTCGTATGAACCGAAATCCTCCTCGATCCGGTCGGCGAGGCTTCCGGTCGGTTCATCGCCACCCCCTGGTGACATGTTGAGCCAGAACAGGTCGTGGAGGATATGCCCTGAGCCGTTGTGTGTCACGCTTCGGAGTGCGGCGGCGGAACCGTCGGTCGTACCATTCGCTCGGTTCTCTTCGAGCGTCTCATCGGCGGCGACGAGGCCGTCGACGTACGCTTGGTGATGTCGGTCGTGATGCCATCGAACCACCTGCTCGCTGATATGTGGTTCGAGTGCGTCGTAATCGTACGGTAGGTCTGGAAGCTCGTGGTGATGACTCATGTTTGGAATCACGAACATGTTCACACGGTTTTCAGGTAAGTATTCCGGTAGCGGTCGATTTTGAGGAGTGTCAACGAGGTTGTACGGTGAGTATCCGCATCGATTCCGTACCATAGAGCATTGGATCGACCATATTGCGACCGCCGGTGATTGAATACACGATGTGCAGCGATCGACTTCTTGCGTCGAGGACTGTTCACCCATGGCGTGGTATCAAGAGTAATACCCGACCCGTTCGAGAGTTGAGGTAGATGACCGAGTATCATCTTCACACGCCCGTGGCCTCCCTCCCGAGCATCGAAGACACCTTGTCGCTGATTGATCGAGCTGATGCTCTCGGGTACGATCGAGCGTGGGTCCCAGAGACCTGGGGCCGTGATGCGGTCTCGACGCTCGCCGCAGCATCGACCCGCATCGAGTCGATCGGCCTGGGTTCGAGCATCCTCAACGTCTACTCACGATCACCGGCTGTGTTAGGACAAACGGCAGCGACCTTGGCTGAACTGACCCCGACCTCTTTCAGGCTCGGAATCGGTCCGAGTGGCCCGGCCGTCATCGAGCATTGGCACGGGCTGGAATATGATCGACCGCTCAGACGCACGAGGGAGACCGCCGAGATCGTCCGCTCGATCTGTAACGGATCGGTTGTCGACTTCGATGGCGACATTTTCGAACTGCAGGGATTCCGGTTGCGGTGTGATCCACCGTCGCCACCACCCGCGGTCGATCTCGCTGGGTTGGGACCGAAGTCGATCGAATTGGCCGGATTCATCGGGGATGGCTGGCATGCGATGCTCACGACCCGAGAGGGTTTTTCCGAACAGCTGAATCATCTAACGCGTGGGATGGACAAAGCCGATCGTGATCGTGATGCAGTCGAGGTCACCCTTGGGCTCACGTGCTGTGCCTTGGAAGATGCTGACCGTGCCCGCTCTCTCACGGCTGGCCATATCGCCTTCTATACGGGAGCGATGGGAACATTCTACGGTCGGTCGTTGGCGAGACAGGGATTCGAACAGGAGGCGATGGACATCGCTTCTGCCTGGCAGTCCGGCAATCGCAAAGAGGCCATCGAGATCGTCGAGACAGAGTTGCTCGATGAGCTGGCAGTGGCTGGAACCCCAGCTGAGACGGTCGAACAGCTCGAATCATTCGCCGAATTCGATGGGGTGGACGCGGTCGCGGTGTCGTTCCCCCGCGGTGCCTCGATGGAGGAGATCGAGTCGACGATCGACACGCTCGCTCCGAGAGATTAGCCAACTGAGGTGCTTACGGCACTTCATCGATCGCCTCATAGGATTCTCCTCGACGACTCGCGAGGGCACATAGCAGCTGACGTGCCCAGGCGAGCTTCCTCGCCTTCTCGGCTGATACCGTTGGATCGTCGAGATCCCATCCGATCAGTGAGAGTGATCCGACCCCGAGGGAGTCTGCTAGATAGGCGGTACGGTCACCGTCGGTGAAGCCTCCTGGATTGAGCAATGGTGATGGCGCAGGAGTGACCTGCGCGGTTCCGATGACGTGTTGTTGGTTCATCCGAGGCACCCATTCCTCGATCACAGATTGGTTGTCGCCGTGTGCATGAATGGCGACGAGGCCACCGAGGTGCGTCCGTGCACACACCCGAGCGGGATCAGAATCGAGATCGGTGACGACGAGAGTCGGCCAGCATGCAGCCACCTCGAGTCGCTCGAGGGCATCACCGGTGGCGAAGACATGGTCTGCACGTGATGCCTCCTCGATCCCGGTGGCGGTGAGGTTCGCCCCGACGACGATGGCGACCGATCGTCCAGAGAGTGAGAGACGGGAGACCACACCATCGGTGAGCAGGCCGGCCAAGACCGCAGCCGATGCCTCATCAGCGGCGAGATCGTAGCCGAGATCGCGTCTGATGGCATCGTGCACCGCGGCGGTGGTCTGGTCAGTCATGGTCGTTCAACTCATCGATTCGACAAGCTCTTTGAGGACTGAATCTGCCGGTGGGGGAAGTTCATGCACGAGACCGTGGAGTCGACGGAACGCCCGAAGTGATCCTGCGACGATCATCGGGGAGGTACCATAGGTACTGAGCCCGATCTCCTCAAGGCGTTCGTGAAGCCATCGCTCCTCTTCGAGCCCATCGATGGCAAACGCCCGCCATGTCCAATCGGCTGCTCGGGTTGGATCGACCCCTAGCTCGCTCAGCTGGTGGTACAATGCGCCGTGTTCATACGTATCCAATTGGGTGACCGTCACGGTATCCTCGTCCTGTTTAATGTAGCGTGTTTGGCCGAGGGTATCTGCGATGATGGCGGCATCCTTCGTGGCTGCCACATCATGGGTCCTGATGACCGAAGCACCACGTTCGACGACCAAGGTGGTGGCGGCAACGGACACGGCGAGCGCATCATCGGTCGATCGACCAGCGAGTTCGCGAAGGAAGTTCTTCCGATTGATCGAGACCAACATCGGTCTGCCATAGGCCCTGAACTCCTCGAGTCGTCGAAAGAGGTCGCGGTCATCCTCGAGTGTCTTCGACTCACTCCAACCGCCGAACGCCGGATCGATGATCGTACGATTGGTGAAGCCTCCTCGCTTGATCGCCTCGTGGATCTCGTCGACCGAATCGAGCGCCCCCGGCCGGGACAGGTCCGGTGGTGATGCCATCTTGACTACGGCGATGCCGTGGTCTGCACAGACGACTGGAAGCTCCGGATCGGCGAATCCACACACGTCATTCACGAGCTCGAATCCCTGATCGATCGCCGCATTTGCCACCTCATGATATCGAGTCTCGATCGAGAAGATTGCATCATTGGTGGCACTTTGCATGGTATCGACCGCGAGGTCAAGTCGGTCGAGTTCCTCATGTGCACTCAATGGTTCGAACCGCTTGTTGGCGGTAGCAAGTCCGATATCAACGATATCAGCCCCGTGCTCGATGAGCTGATCGGCGAACCTCGCCGCCGCTCCTGGATCGGTATAGACGCTAGGATCGTACGGTGATTCTGGGCTGACGTTGAGTACCCCCATGATCCTCGTCGGGGCTGTCTCTCCGATGGTGAGCCCTGCCGCATCAACCGTTCGCATGTGCAGGGTAAGCCACCGGATGTTGAAAACGGTCACCCTTACGACGCGGTGCTTATGATGATCGACCCGATAGCATGGCTCATGGGGAAGGTGAGTATCGGATTGCGTGGCTGGCGGTTCGATGAAGGGGATATCTTCACCGAGGATGGTGAGCTGCGCTCACTCGATGAGATGCCCCTCGATGTTCGCAACCGCGTGGTCCGACTCTCCAAGCTCGTCGACAAGCCCTGTGATGCCTGCTGGCTGATTTATGGGGATGATGATGTTGCTGCGTGCAATGTCGCTGAGGTGGTCTACGGTGAACCGATGGCGGAGGTGCTCGTCTGTGGCGAACATGAGGTCGATCTCCTCTACTGGTATCGAATCATAGATGGTCACCGCTTCCGTGGTGAGGAACGCTTTCAGGATGCCTTCCATGAGTGGTTCGCAGCCGGAAACCGAGCGCCAGCGGGATACGCCGGTATCGAACATGTCGAAACGGCTCCAGCGTCGCTCCCACGATTCGACGAGGTCGGTGAGATGGAGCCGGTGGTGACCCCGGAGGACTTCGGGATCGAGCGAAAGCAGATCGATCTCAGACGTGGCGACCAGGATGGCTGAGCACACACCGGTGGTCGTCTTGATCTCACCAGCCGAACCTGGGAATGTTGGGAGTGTCGCCAGATCGATGAAGAACTTCGGGTTTGATCGGTTGTTACTGGTCGAACCACCACCCCTCGATCCAGCGGGTGAGGCATATGGGTTCGCAGGCCAAGCCAGACACGATGTGCTCCCTGATGCTGAGACGGTGACATTCGATGCGGTCACCGATTCCTATCACACCGTCGGCTTCACGGCCATCCCGAACGAGGATGCAACAAGCCACGTTCGGTTCCCGTACTCGACACCGGCCGAACTGGCTCGTGAGCTCACCCCGGTAGATATCCCGATCGCGCTGGTCTTTGGCCCCGAGCGGATCGGACTCACCAACGACCAGCTCGCCAGGCTAGACCAGGTGTGTTGCATCCCTGCGAATGCAGAGTATCCAACGCTGAACCTCGCACAGGCGGTGACGATCACCCTCTATGAGTTGCGGCAGCTCGCGATGTCAGAGACGCAACTTCCCGACCGGTCGCTTCATCGGGCCGATGCGGCGGCGATCGACCGATTAATTGAAGAGTACAAAGCCTACCTCGAGGCGATCAATCATCCACCGGAGAAACGGGCGAAGGCCACCAGGCTTCTCCGTCGAGTCATCGGCCGGTCGATACCGACCGATCGTGAGGTAGCCACGTTGACCGGATTGTTCCGACGTGGTTCCTCCTATGCCACTCCCCCTGGCGAACCCAGACCATCCGATGGTGCCGATGAATCACCCGATCCGATCGATTAGGTGTGTGACTGGATCGCCTCTTTGAGTAACTCACTGACGAGTTCACCCTCGGCCTGGCCGCGGAGTTCGGTCATACACTCGCCCATGAGTGCGGAGAATGCCCCCATACCCTCTGCCTCGACTTGTTCGGCGTTCGCCTCGACGACCGACTCAATGATCGACTGCACCGTCTCCTCATCTGCACCTCCGAGGCCCGCTTCCTCGACGATATCACTGACCGCTTGAGATGGATCACTGGTGATCGCCTCGATGATGTCGGGGATAGCTTCTGAGGGGATTTCCCCGCTACCGGCGAGTTCAAAGATAGCGGCAAGGTGTGTATCCGTGATCATCTCGACTGCAACCCCATCTCGACGAAGCGAGGTGAGCGTCGCCGTGAGCGTGCGTGCAGCGAGATTTGCCTCAACTCCGTGGACCTCGATAGCTTCCTCAAAGAGTGTGGCCCGTGCGTCTCCAGAATCTTGTTCGGCGACCGATCGGTCGAGATCGTAGTCTCGAACGTATCGCTCGACCGTCTCGTTCAGGAGTTCGGGAATTTCGATCTCACTGGCATCGATATCGATCGGTGGGATATCGGTCTCTGGGTACATGCGGGCAGCACCTGGTAATGGCCGGAGGTACCGGCTAGTCCCCTCTGGGGTCGCATCTCGTGTCTCCTCGGGGATACCCTCGATCGCCGAATGCGCTCGCTCAGCCGCAGCGTCGATCGCCAGCAGGACATGGTCAGGATCGCCCGCGACGATCGCGACCGCATCGTCGGATTTAGCACCGACGACCTCAACGAGTTCCTCGATCTCATCAAGGGTTATACCGTAACCGGGCAGCTCATCGGTGTGAAAGAGTCCATTGACACCGTGGCGTCGAGCGTGGTCGGCGAGTTCACTGCCGAGGCGACGGTCAGGTTGGATGGTCCGTCCGACCAGCCCATCGAACCCCTTGAGTCGAACCGCGTAGACGACACCCTCACCTTCGAGTTCGCTTGCAATGATTGCTGACTCGGTCTCCTGGAACACCTCTGTGACGTCCACTGGCTCATCCACCTCGGCATCTCGGTCGGTCAACGTCTCGGCGATCTCAAGCAGCGCTCGCTGTCGTTCCATTTCGAGACGGACGATCTCATCCATGAGTTCGAGATCCTGGACGCCTTTGAGTTCGACGCGCGCACCACCTGGGATCGAGATGTTCACGTCCTGTCGGATCGTCCCAAGGCCGCGTTTTACCGCACGGGTCGATCTGAGCAACATTCCGATGTGTTCGGCGACCGCTTTGGCCTCCTCTGGGGAGGTGATATCAGGGGCGGTCCCGATCTCGACAAGCGGGATGCCGAGGCGATCGAGGCTGTATCGAACACCATCATCGAGCTCCTCGATGCGTTGGGCGCTTTCTTCTTCGAGCATCAGATCAGTGATCCTGACCGTCCCATGTTCGGTCTCGATGTCACCATCGGTCGCGAGCTTGATGG
>SKSH01000116.1 GCA_007118075.1 Halobacteriales archaeon | reverse complement strand
GTCTTTGAAGCCGACTTGGCGGTCGATGATGTCGATGACACCGTCCCGGTCATCGTCTATCTCGCGATCGTGGAACTAGAGGACGACTTCATCCTTCCGGCAGGGGTCCATCACCGATCGGTCGATGCGATCGACGACCTCATCGAGCTCTTCGAGGCGATCGAGTACCCGGTCGATTCACCCTGAACGCCGATTTAGGAGGCGGTCGAGAGCTGTTCGTATGCCTCAAGCACCTCGATGAGTGCCGCCTGATCACCGCCGACATCGGGATGGACCTCTTTAATCCGATCACGGTAAGCCTGCTCGATGACGGCATCGTCTGCTCCAATCTCGACTCCGAGTACCGAATGCGCCCAGTCAGTGCCGTTTGTTCCGGCAGTGGTTGACTGTAGTGGCGGTGTCTCGAAGGGTAACCGGGGGCCGATCCGATGGCCGGGCACCTCATGTTCGAGGAGGACAACCGTCACACCGGCATCGCGCAGTCTGAAGTAAACCGACGCATCGAAGGTGATGGCGACCTGCCGTTGTGGGAGCCAGAAATCCGTCTCGATACCATCGATACGGAATGATTCGACGGCATCCTCACCGATCGCGACGAGATAGGCGCGTACCTCCGCCCGCCGCAATCCATCTGAGTCGTACCGGCCAGCTGCTGGACGACCAAGCTCCCACCAGCGTTGGCCGGCCATATACACGAGGAACACACCGAGGCTGAACACCAACCCGAGTATGATCCCGTGGACCAACCAGGTGGGGAATTCACCGAGTACCACAGATGCACTACGGGCTGGTTCACCAAGAGGGCTACGTGGGCGTGAACGGTTCAAAACGGGTAAGTTCCCACCGCATCGAGCGTCGACCATGATCGCAAGCGACTGGGGACGGTGGCTCATCGATGAGATCGAGCTCGCCGACCCTGCGCAACTCACACTCTGGTACCTCGGTTGCAATGGACTGGTCCTCAAGGCAGCTGATGGCACGACCGTTTACATTGATCCGTATCTCGGGACCGGTGATCCACCACGGACGGTTCGGATGATCCCTGTGCCGTTTGACCCAGATACCCCCTCGGTGGCATCGGCGGTGGTGGTCACCCATGAACATACAGATCATCTGCATGGCCCGTCACAGGGCCCGATCATCCAGGAGACAGGTGCGAGTCTGGTCGCCTCATCCGGCTGCATCGACCTCGCCATGGACCGCGGCTGGGGAGACACCTACTCGATGGAATCTGATCAGTTTGAGTCGATCGAACCCGGGGACGTAACCGCGTTCGGCGATCTCGAGATGTTCGCGTACCAAGGGACTGATCCTGATGCGGATTATGACCTGACCTACGTGTTCGAGTATGACGGGGTGACGGTCGTTCATCCTGGTGATGGGCGGCCATCACCGGTCCTCGAGGAGATCGGTGCCACCCATGATGTCGATGTGGCGGTTGTAGCTGTCGGGTCGGTCGGGATGATCCCTGATAAGGAGACACGAGAACCAAAGCGCACCGCGTGGTACAACGATCCTGATGATTGCATCCACGTCGCCTCGCAGCTACGTACCAACGTCCTGATTCCGACACACTGGGATATGTGGCGGGGATTGACGACTGACCCACATATCGTCGATGAGCACCGTCGGAGCTTCGAGCATCCACAACGTGTCGACGTCCTCAACATCGGTGACCGGTACGATTGTTCGGTTCAGCTCCCCTGAGCACCGGTTATTTTATCCCACGGCTCGCGGTATCCGCCCATATGAGCGAAGGGAACCAATCCAATGAGCCGATCACCGTCGATCGAGATGGTATCTCGGTCACCAAATCGCTGGTGGTCGACGAATTCCCTGTGCCGACGATCGAGCTGGTGTTGCATTCTTCCAGGGAGACAGCGGCAACCGTCCTCGTGCGGGAGTATGTTCCTGATGGATACTCGCTAGAATCCATCGGGTTCCATGCCGATTACGAGAGTGAGCACTGGACGGCATATCAGGACAGCCGTATCGAGTTCGAGCGAACGGTCGAACCGGAGGAGACGGTACGGACAATCTATGGGCTGCGGATCACCGACGACACCGAGGTACAGGAGTTCCTCGGGGACCCCGAGATCGTCTCGGTCCAGGAATTCATGGATTCCCCAGCCACGGGCAAAGTCGGGGAGCTTTTCGACCCCGACCGAAACGATGCACTCAGATCGTTAATCAGCAGTTCGGACGAGCAATCGGGCGAACCAGACCCAGAAGCCCCCGAGACGGCCGAATCAATCGAACCGACTGATACCACGACTGCTGAGTCATCCCCACCGGTGACCGAGGGGTTGGTCGCCGAGGCACTTGCCGAGGAGCTCGCAAGCGAGGAGGTCTCAGCGGAGATCCGAGAGATACTCAGCACCGAGTTGGGCCTCGATCTATCCAATAGCTCAGAGGCACAGCTTCGTCACCTCCAGACACGCACCGAGGACCTCTTTGCGTACACCGAGCCGGTGATGGCATTCCTCGATGACGATGGTCCAGATCGCCTCAAAGAACTCGAGGTGACCGTCCTCGAGCTCGATGAATCGGTCGAGCAACTGACCTCGAGGGTCGATCAGCTGGCGGACGACCTCGATTCGGTGGATGTCGACCTTGCGGGTGAGTTCGGTACGCTCGAAGGGGAGGTGGAATCACTCTCGACACAGCTCGAGTCGATATCCGGCACGGCAGATCAACTCGACGACCTCGAGGAGGAGCTGGCAGCGCTCGCGACACAGCTCGAATCGGCATCGGATTCGATTGATGAGCTCACCGCATGGCGCGATCAGCTTGGAGAGATGTTCCAGGGATCTGACTGAGACTTTGTATTGTAAGGTTTTCACTGGCTTCAACTGAATAATCGTAAGCATAACTGCCTAAAAGCTCGAACCCGTTGATTCAACCATGGAGACACGTCGGATTCACCTCGATGTGGCGGGGATGTCATGTGCAACCTGTTCAGGCACCATCGAGGATGCGGTGGGTCAGCTCACAGGGGTACAGGAGGTGCATGCCAATTTCGCCACCGACGAGGTGACCGTCAGGTACGATGCGTCAGTCACCACCCTCGGTGAGATCTACGACACCATCGAAGCCTCGGGATACGACCCTGATCTCGAGTCGACGACGATCGAGGTCGCTGGGATGAGTTGTGCTACCTGCTCTACGAGTGTCCGTGAGTCGCTCGAGTCGACAACGGGAGTCATCGAGGCATCAGTCAACTTCGCCACCGACGAGGCGACCGTTCGGTACAACCCGGCGATGGTGGAGTTGGCGACCCTTTTCGATGCCATCGAGGCAGCAGGGTACACTCCAGAACGGGGTGCTGATGGCGAGCTCGACGATCTGACCACCGAACGAGAGACGGCCGTCCAGCGAGATCTCAGACGGAAGCGACGGCTCGTCATCCTCGGGGGAATCCTCGCCGCACCGTTCCTCATCGTGATGCTCTGGATGATGCCCTGGTTCGACAAGCCGCACACCATCTTCGGTATCGATCAGGGATGGTTCCAGTTCGCCTTCGCCACGGCGTTGATGGCCACGCTTGGCTGGCACTTCATCAAGGGCGCCTGGAAGGCGGCGGTGACCAATCATCGGGCGAACATGGATACTCTCGTGACCGTCGGTACCTCTGCTGGGTACCTCTACTCGACAGCGGTTCAGGCAGCCCTCATCGAGGGTGGTCTATACTTCGAGGCGGTTGCGATCATCCTGTGGTTCATCTTCGTCGGTGTCTGGCTCGAGGCACGCTCGAAGGCGAAAGCGAGTGCCGCGTTGCGAAAGCTGCTCGAGTTACAGGCAGATGAGGCAACCCTCGTTGTCGATGGCGAAGAGCAGGTCGTCTCTATCGATACCATCGAGGTCGGGGATGTCATGAAGGTCCGACCTGGTGAGCGGATCCCGACCGACGGTGAGGTGGTCGACGGCCAGAGTGCGGTGAACGAATCGATGGTCACCGGGGAGTCGGTCCCGGTCGAGAAGAGTGCCGGCGATGAGGTTATCGGGTCGACGATCAACGAGAATGGCGTGCTCTTCGTCAGAGCGACCCGCGTCGGAGAGGAGACGGCCATCCAGCAGATCGTCAAGCGGGTCAAGGAGGCACAGTCGCGCCAACCCGACATCCAGCGACTCGTCGACCATTTCAGTGCCTACTTCGTCCCGGCGGTGATCATCAATGCGATCATCTGGGCCACCTTGTGGTACCTCTTCCCCGAGCAACTGCTCCCCGTGGCCGAGGCGATCGCCACCGTGGTGCCCCTCGATCCGGTTGGGGGCGGACCGACCGGTATCGAGGCAGGTGGTGTCCCCATCTTCGAGTTCTCGATCATCGTCCTCGCCTCGGCACTGCTCATCGCCTGTCCCTGTGCACTCGGACTGGCCACACCGGCGGCGACCATGGTCGGGTCGACCATCTCTGCCACGAACGGGGTCCTCTTCAAGGGCGCAGACATCCTCGAGAAAGCTCGGGGTATCGACGTAGTCATCTTCGATAAGACCGGCACGCTCACCCACGGGAACATGGTTCTCACCGACGTGATCCCGATCGAGGAACCTCCCACCAGTGACGGTGGTGAGCGACCAGATGGTGGTCTACTCACCCACGTTTGGACTGCTGAGGAGGTGCTGAAGGCAGCAGCGAGTGCGGAGGCTAACTCAGAGCATCCGCTCGCCCGGGCTATCGTCGAGGGCGCCGCCGAACGAGACCTCGATCTCGCTGACGTGGCCTCATTCGAGAACGTCCCCGGCCATGGGATCACCGCCGAGCTCGAAATCGGCACGGTGTTGGTCGGGAATCGAAAGCTGTTGCGCGATCACGATATCGATCCCACCCCGGCTACAGCGACGATGGAGCGTCTAGAGTTGGAGGGGAAGACGGCCATGTTGGTGGCGATCGACGGCGAACTTGCTGGCATCCTGGCGACAGCCGATGAGATCCGTGAGAGCGCCAAGGCAACCGTCTCCGAACTCGAAAATCGCGGACTCCAGGTGCTCATGATCACCGGCGACAACGAGCGGACCGGCCATGCCGTCGCTGAGCAGGTGGGGATCGATCCAGCGAACGTTCACGCTCAGGTGCTTCCGGAGGATAAGGCCGATGCTGTGGACAAAATTCAATCAGATGGCCGACGGGCGATGATGGTCGGTGATGGAGTGAACGATGCTCCCGCACTGATGACCGCCCATATCGGCGTCGCGATCGGTTCGGGGACCGATGTCGCAATCGAAAGCGGCGATATCACCCTCATGCGTGACGATCCAGCTGATGTGCTGAAGGCGGTGCGTATCGCTGATGCGACGATCAACAAGGTGCGTCAGAACCTCTTCTGGGCGTTCATCTACAACCTCACGCTCATCCCCATTGCTTCGATCGGTCTGCTCAATCCAGCGCTCGCGGGGATCGCGATGGCTGCCTCAAGCGTCTCGGTGATGTCCAACAGTATCGCCTTCATCAAGTACGACCCACACGAGGAGTACGTGTTCCTCCCGCTGCGTCCATTCGTCTGGGCGTGGCGAACGTTACGTTGAGTTCGGAGATGCGCACACCGTCCCTCGGACACGGTGGACTCCGTCGTCTGTTTGCAGCTGGTTATGATCCATTGACGGCGATAGGGGATAGGCTGTTTCTCGGCCCGTATCGACGGTGGCTACTCGATGGCCTCGAGGGACGGGTGCTTTTCGTGGGACTCGGAACCGGATGGTCGCTCGAGCATCTGACCGCCAGAGAGCAGACACCCCTAGCGATCCATTCGATCGAACCAGATGCGTATCTGCACCGTCGTGCTCAGCATCGAGCTACCGAGCTCGACCTCGAGATCAACCTCATCGAGGCAATCGGCGAATCACTTCCATACGATACCAATAGTTTCGATACGGTGGTCTGCAGCCTCGTCTTGTGTACCGTGGCTGATCCCGACCGGGTGAGAGCGGAAATCGCCAGGGTACTCACGCCAACCGGTGAAGTCCGTCTTCTCGAGCACGTGAATGGTCGTGGATTACGTGGTCGAGCGCAGCGATGGCTCGCCCCGATCTGGCGGCCGTTGGCCGGAGGCTGTCATCTCGATCGTCGCCAGCATGAGGGATTCCTGACCGATCCGGCGTTCGAGACCATCGAACACGTAGAACACGACGTCGGTATCTTCCCGATCAAACCAATCGTGACGATGCGGCTTCGACAGATTAGAGGATCGCGAACAGCGTGAGCGCCACGAGGAGAACCCAGAGGGCGACCCCACCGGCGATGAATCGCTTGGCAGTTTCTCGCCCATTGGCGTGAGCCGCAGCACCGGCTGCCACGAGGCCGACGGCCATGACGAGCCCACCTCGATGGAGGATTGTCTCGATGGGCAACACCGCCAAGCCGAGGTAGAGGTAATCGAGGATGATGGCGGTCGCCAGGCCGATCGAGGCACTCATCGCTGCATCCATCCGGGCGATGAACTGTCGGCCCAGAGCGTACGCCGCGAGTGGGATCCCGATGAAGATGAACGGGAAGAGTAAGATCGCGATCATGTAGACACTGAGGTCGGTATAGCGTTCTAAACCGATGCCAGCCAGGCGTACCCCGAAGATGATCGCGACCATTGTCCCTGCGAGCACGAGGTGGATTGGCTCGATCCGGTCTCGGAAATGCTCAGCGATGACACCGACCGGTGCTCGATGCACGCGTGTCCGTGCCGAGCTGAGCACGAACAATAACGGCAACAAGGCCGCGACGAAGGTCGCCCATCCATCCGAATCATAGACTGTGTCGTTACCGAGGAAGATCCGGGTCACCTGCTCGACGCCGAGGACTGCCATGAGGTCTCGTTCAACGGCCTTCTGCGCCTGCTCGACGCTCGTCACGGTGTGTCGGAGGGTGAACCAGTCAAAATGCTCTGAGTGTGCCTGGATGGCGACTGCTGGGTGCTCGCCTGGCAGCTCATAGAGCCGCAGGTGGTCTCGAGTACCGTAGTAATCGCCATCGTGTAGTTGAGCTGATTCTTCGAGCCAGTGTCCCTCATCCTCGACCGCGGTGTAGACGAAACGTTCGGTCCCAACGGCTTGTCCCCACCCGAGTGGCTGCTCGTGATGCCCTGGATCTAATTCACCGAATGAGAACGCTTCTGAACCCGCATCGCCCTCCTCCGTTTCGGTTTCGAGCCACGATGCATCCTCTGCGAGGAGCGAGACGACGTCTGATGTGGTTGCATTGGCGATCACGATGTTGATCGCGCTTCGTTGCTCGAAGTTACCTGGGCTTGCCGAGTAGTACGTCCATAGCTCTTGGCCTGTTGAGAGCTCCACCATCGTCGGCTCTCGTTCCTGCTCTGGGGCGATATCGCTCGTCACCGGGATGCCCAACAATGAGGTGACCCCGACCACGAGGACGCCGACCAGCGCAATCGTGAGAACGATTAACACCCATCTACGCATGCTCTTAGAGAGAGGAAGATCAACCGTAAACCCTTCGTCCAGCTCAACGAAAGCCTTTCACCCGATTCTCGGCAAGAGCTTCGTATGAATGTGGAGGCCGTGCGCGACCGGCTGGCGACTGTTGAAGACCCAGACCTCGAGATCGATATCGTTGACCTCGGCCTGGTGAAGGACATCGAGGTGGACGACGATCTGATCCGCGTGGAACTCATCTTGCAAGCGACCGGATCTGCCACAGAGGATGCCATCGTCGAAAATGTCGAGGAAGTGTTGGCAGGACTGACCGATGAGTTCGAGGTCGTTCGGGTAGGCGCTCATGACGAACAGTCGACGGTGCTTGGTTCGGTCAAGAATGTCATCGCGGTTGCATCAGGGAAAGGTGGTGTCGGGAAGACCACTCTCTCAACGAATCTGGCGACCGGGTTGGCTCAACGGGGTGCATCGGTCGGCCTGTTCGATGCAGATGTGTACGGACCGAATGCCCCGATGATGGTCGGTGAAACTGATTCACCGGGTGTCACTGAGGACGAGCGGCTGATTCCGCCGTCGGCGAACGGTGTCAAGGTGATGAGCATGGCCTATCTCGTCGGCGAGGATGATCCGGTGATCTGGCGAGGTCCCATGGTTCATAAAGTGATCACGCAGCTCTGGGACGACGTCGAATGGGGCGAGCTCGATTACCTCGTGATCGATCTTCCACCTGGCACTGGTGACACTCAGTTGACCCTCCTGCAGACGATCCCACTGACCGGTGCGGTGATCGTCACGACCCCACAGGATGTTGCGCTCCATGATGCTACCAAGGGACTCGAGATGTTCGCCAGACACGAGACGAACGTCCTCGGGATCGTCGAGAATATGGCTGGCTTCCGCTGTCCGGATTGCGGATCGGTCCATGAGATCTTCGATGCCGGTGGTGGTGAGGCGCTGGCCGATCGCCACCAGCTCCCGTTTCTTGGATCGGTACCGCTCGATCCAACCGTCCGACGGGATGATGGCCCTGCCGTTCTCCATGACGACAGCGACGCGGCAGCTGTCCTCAGATCGATCGCTGCGTCGGTGGCTGATAACGTCGGAATCGTCACCCGCCGCAGGGTGTCTTGAGCGACGACTCGCTTGCTAGCTCTTTTCGTAGCGCCGTTCACCCGCACCAACGTGTATATGACAAAACGCGCCCGATTTGGCGCTGATGGGCGAAACTGATTCATTCGGTTCACAATGGTTTAGTCGCTAAGCCCCATCAGTTCGACACAATGCCCGAGGTCATCGATCAACC
>SKSH01000080.1 GCA_007118075.1 Halobacteriales archaeon | reverse complement strand
TCTGTTGACAATCACCCTGCTCGCCGCTGGGGTCGTCGTCGGTGTCATCTTCGCGGGCGGGCTTGACAGCCTCACGGCGCTCATGGAAGATCCTGATGTCAGCGGCGGTCGGGTTGCCCTCAGCCTCGCCCTCGGGGTCGGGGTGATCGCGCTTTTTGGCTATGCGATTCTCCTCGGAAGTGCTCGGTTTGACGACGGACGATTCACCCGATTTCTCCCCACGGGCGATTCCCGGTCAACGAGGACTATCAGGCTGCTTGTCAGCTTCCTCCAGGATGTCAGGATGGTCTCCACTCGACCACGTGCAGTACTCACGATCGGGGCCTCAAGCCTCGCCATCTGGTTGATCGATATCCTCACAGGTGCACTCGTATTGATTGCCTTCGGGGTCAACCTCGAGGTAACCGCACTGTTGGTCATCTCATTCCTGGCGGTCTGTGTCGGCAATCTCGCGAAAATTGTCCCAATCTCGCCCGGCGGTATCGGGCCATATGAGGCAGCGTTCGCTATCGTGGTCGTGAGTCTGTCACCGATTGGGGTGAGCGTCGCGGTCGGTGCAGCAATTGTCGATCATGCGTTGAAGAACCTTATCACCGCCGCTGGTGGGGTCATCTCCACCGGAATACTGAACATCTCGCTTGTCACCGCCGTCGAGGAAGGGCGCACTGGTGCGCAGCGACGAGATAGAACGGTTCCGGATTCACCATCGTCAGAGTAATTCGCCCAACGGCGATTGGAAAAGCTCTAAAGTCCTTCAACCGGTGGTATCGATATGGATCCGTCGACGATGCTGGGGCCGATCGATTTGTTGGCCCCCGTCATCGAATACGTCGTCTTTGTGCTGATCGTCGCAAACATGGGCACCCGCCACCTTCAGCACCGACGTCACAAGGCACAGTACGAGCGTGATGCATCTGCGCTGACGCGCCATCCCATCCACCTCGCGAGTAACCTGCTGCTCATCCTAGCGACGTTCTATCTCCTGAGTGTCGATTACCACGGAGGGATCATCCTGAGCGTGCTCGTGATTGGACTAGTCATCACCGACTTCTTCGAGTTCGAATCTCGACAAGTGGAACTGCGCATCGGTGAAACACTGGATGTCCCGAAGGCAGCCATCTTTGCCTCAGGATTGACGCTCTTGTACGCCGCCTATGTCGCATTCTTCCACGTGCTCGAACCGGCGTGGCGAGTCGTCTTCTGAGCACTACTGACATCATCTGTCGGTGCAACATCGCTGCACCTAATTCCCACTTACCTACAGTAGGATGGTCCTCCCGGACCTGAATCCACCCAGACAGCGAACTCACAGGAAACAATAGATCATACTCGAATGCGTGTATCCGTCGGTTAGAATTCTCACTCAAGCAATCGAGAAATACGAAGTGAGAACGCGGAAAATTAGGCTTCCTGGCGTTCGTGGTAATATGCGTGTGCTTCCCGGCCAATCGGGATGATCAGCCAGAAGATGAGGGCGCCGAGGATCGCGGTCCAGAACATCACATCCGCAAGGGTCAAAGCCAATTCCACCAGGAGGTCGGGATCTTCAGGGCTCGGCCCAAAGAGTTGTGCATCATAGAACGTTGGTGTCCGGAACCAACCAGCGATGATCAACCAGACGAGGCCAGCACCTGAAAAGATGGCAAGCCCTTTGATGAATTCGTCAGCCATTCTCATCACTCGCTTCGGTAGAGGTCCCTTTATCGTTTGCTCTTTCGGGGGGCGTGAAACGAGTCGAGAAGGCGTAGATCACGGTCGCCAGTGCAATCATCGTCACTCCTGCCACCGTGACCACGAGATTAACCTCATCGGCGGGTGCTCTGAGCCGGTTCGTCCCACTATCGATGAGGAGAAAGCCGATGACAATCGCCAACACGGCGATTAGCGTTGTGAAGATGGTCACAATCTTATACAGTTCAATCGGGACAGCCACCTGCCGACGACCATTTGTTCCGCTATCGTCAGCCATACGCGTCGCTATCTGGGTGGTCTGAGCCGGTAATACCGCCGGTTGAGCTCGTACATGTATCCCTCACGCATCGCCCGTAACACCGCATAGGTGACCACCCCGATGACCACTGGTGCGATGAAGGTAAGGTCGAAGACGAGCGGGGCGGTCATCCCGGTCATCCGATCGGCCACCAGTTGATCGATCGATAAGACACTGATGGTGAACCCGAACGAGAGACCGACCATCCCGACGGCAGCCCAGAAGGGCTCTTCGACAGGTCGGCGTGCGGCACCCTTGTTGACGAACGGATAGACGACCAGGACACCGACCAGTACGCCCGTGGCGACGACCCCGTAGAGCTCGTCGCTCACGAGCTTGTCTCCACCGAGGAGGGCCAAACTCGGGTTGATCGGATCGAGCTGGAGTACCCCGAAAGCTGGATACAGGTACCAATCTGGCAGGATGACCTCCGGTGTGACACTCGGGTCGCCCTCGTCACCGAAGTGTGGTGGGAGCGTCGCGGCGAGGAGGATGATCATGCCGACGAAGAACGAACCGATCGAGAGGTTACGGATCGTCTCATGAGGCCAGGTCGGGAAGCCGAGGACGTCTCGCTCGATGTAATCGGACTCCTGTCGGAGTCGTTGGTCCTCGAGACGGCCTCGTTCGAAGTACTCATAGGTGAGTCTGGCGAGGCCGTCCTTGCGTGCCTTGCGCTCGTGCCAGGTTGGCGTCTTATCATCCGGCGGCAATGCCGGCTGTCCTCCACCATCAGTCCGTGTCTGGTCTGTCTCGTCGGTCATGGTTCTAGTGTGGCTCCGCGATTCCCTGCATCCAGACGATGCCAATGTGGATCGCGATGAGCGCGGTCACGATGAAGGGCAGGAAGAACACGTGCAGGATGTACATCCGCATGAGTGTCGGCTGCCCTGGCTCGGATCCACCGAAGATCAACTCGTCAACCCACTCACCGATGATCGGCGTGGTGAGTGCCATCTCGATACCGATCTGACCGGCCCAGAACGAGAGCTGATTCCATGGCAGCAGGTAGCCGGTGAAACCGAACCCGATCGTGAGCACGAGGAGGATGACACCGATGATCCAGTTCAACTCGCGTGGCTCCTTGTACGCCCCGGTGAAGTATACCCGAAGCATGTGGAGGAACACCGCAGCGACCATGAACTGGGCCGCCCAGCGGTGGATGCTCCGTAACATGAAGCCGAAGTCGAGGTCCCCCATGATGAAGAGCATCTGACTGTAGGCGTCTGCCGGATCACCGGCAACCGAGGGGGCATAGTAGAACCCGAGCAATGCACCGGTCACCGCAGCGACGATGTAGGCGAGCAGGGTTAGCAATCCGAGGGAGTACAATGGATACCAGTACCAAAACTTGTTGTCGAGATTGTACTGCTCGGTGTGGCTCTTTGGCAACTGGAGGTTGATCTTGTAGTACATGTCCTCCATCACCTCGAGGTAATCCACCAGGCGGAACCGTCGGTCAAGGAACATCAATCCGCGGAGGTAGACCTCCTCGAGATGGGTGAGGTCTTGCTCAGCGAGCCAGGCACGCCGGTCAAACTCGTCCCGTCGTTTCATACTCATGATGCTATCGGTCTCCCGGTCTTGGTAGTGAGAAGAACGTCTCGGTCACGATACTGAACGGATCGAAGACCGACTGGTGACACTGACAGTAGATCTTGTCCTCTGCATTGAACTGTGGGGCGTCCCGGTAGGTCTTCCATCCGGGTACACAGCAAAAGTGTGTGCATTGGTTGAGGAAGGCGATGAATCCCTGGTCGGTGGAAACACTCAGCCATTCGTCATTCTCGGCTGCTTCCTCGACGAGATGTGAGCGGATCACTTGGACTGGGATGACATCACGTGGTGCCTCCCCCTCGGATCGCCATCGAGCTTGGGCTGCTTTGCCCAGCCCGGGGGTACCGATTGGTTCAGCATGGTCTCGGTAATCGTCAAAGTCCGAGATATGCAACCGTTCGCCACCTTCCTTCTCCTCAGTCTGCCAATCGTAGTTTGATGATCGAGTGTAGTGGAGGAAGTTATCATGGTCGGCGTCAGGGACGATCCCCGGTGCCGATTGGATACCACAATACTGGAACCAAAGGGACTCGTATGTCTCACCAGCGAGGTCCATCTCGGCTACGACCACGGTCCGGCCGTCGACCTCCACCTCTCGAAGCTCTGGCCAGATGCCGATCACGTACCCATCGTCATCGACCTCGATCGGAATCTGAGGGAGCCCCCGTGGAGCCGGTCCACCCACCTGTTCGGCGCCACGATACGTCGTGGGACCGCCACCGAAGCCTGGTGGGGTTGTCGCAGTATCGATGATGGTTGCAGAGGCAGTGCCAACACCGGCGAGGGCGGCGCTTCCGACCACTCCACGGACGAAGCGACGTCGGGAGGAGTCAGCCGGATACTTGTCGTCGAAGTTGTCGGTCATGGTTATCGTTTGTAGTATGGATAGACGGCCCGTTTGAACAACTCAATGAGGTCATCGCTAATCTGCTCACCATCGACCTGTTCAGGGCGTGTGTAGAGGTCCTCCCACTTGCGACGCCGTTTCTTGACGATCATCACATCAGGGAGGAACTCCTTTCGGTACAGCGCGAGGATGAACGCCAGTGAGATGAAGATGAGCGCGAGCAAGAAGCCGAGGAACATGTTGCCCTCCTCGGTCCGCCCCCAACCCTCCACCATCCCGTAGGTGAACATGCCCACCATGACAATCTCAATGATCGTCAGTAGGACGATCGCGATTGCCGCTGGCGTGCTCTCTCTGGCGGGCTCGTAGCGGTGAATATCGCCGTATGGGTTGCCTGAAGTTGACATGGTTATTTCTGCTTTGGATAGCCTGAGTGTGGGGTTTCGCCGTACTTGAGGACGTAGAAGGCGAAGATCAACGTCAGGAAGATCGCGAAGAAGGTCGCGATCCCGATGAAATGCTTTTGCAATGGAACCCCGATGGTATCGGGATCGATCGGTTGGAGCTCCGGTGGAAGTGGTTCATCCGGTCGGTCGGTGATCCCCTCTTCGACGATGATCGTCCCGATCATTCCGAGACCGATGTGCGGAGAGCAATGGAACTCGTACTCTCCCTCGACATCGAACGTCCACTCGTGTTCGAAGCCGGTGTCCATCGTGGGCGTGACGCCCTCCCACTCGGACTCCTCCGGCTGTGAATCGATGACGATATCGTGGTTATCCGTGATCCAGACGAATCGAACGATGGTCCCAGGCTCGATTCCGAGCGGTTCATCCCGGTCAAGATCTTGCCCGGTGTCCTCGACCCGGTAGAAGTAGTCACCGAGCTCGACCACGACCGTCTCAGGGGACTCATCGTCCGTCTCGTCGGTATCGTTCGCTTCATCATCGTTGTCGTTGTCCTCCTGCTGGAGCGTGGTTGACGGACCCGGTGCCGACAACGCCAACTGCTCGTCAAGTCGCTCCTGGCCTGCCGCCTGTCCAGAGGCAGCGACGGCAGTGCCTGCCCCCGCTGAGACCAGGAGGAACTCACGACGCTTCATACAGGGTTGGCTGAGTAACCTGCCCGCTTAAACCCACCGAAACCCCCAGCCTCCTCGGGTATGATCGTACCGACAATTACACCACTCGATAGCGGATCATCGGGTTCGTCCTGACTCATCCTCGGGGAGGAACTCAGGGCGTTTACCTTCACCAAGCCCGACCGAGCGGAGGCGTTCGCGATATGCTTCTGCACGGTACCGTTGTGAGAGTCGCGCATTCGCCACTGTGAACAGGAGAAACCCGGCAGCGAGGAGGAATCCGAATCCGAAGACCGCCCCAAGGCCAGGGACATCGAGGAAGATCCAGCCACCGATCAGGACAATACCACCGATAGCCAGCGCGAGCGAGACTGCCTGTAAAATCTTGTTGCCAAAATCACCCTGACTCGCATCGATGACTGCCGGATCAGGGAGTATCCCGAGGTCGGCTTCGGCTGGATCTGGTTCGTACTCAGGGATAGAACTGAGAGCGACGGTTGGCTTGACATCTCGCAAGACCGTCCCGAACCCCTCCACCGCACCGGAGGGGCGAACCAAGGCATACCCCTCATCGGAGTAGGCCAAGAGACAGAGTTCATCATCGTTCGTGATCCGTTCGATGACGGCGAAGACGTCACGGCTGGCGATCCGATGGCGGAGTTCGCTCTCAACTCGGTCGAGCAGCTCGGGACCGGTGACCCACGTGTCGGGGTCGAACGCCTCCTCCCACTCCTCAAGAGACATCGCCTCGAAGTCGGTCGGGCCGAAGTCCTCCAGCTCGAAAGATTCCTGGCTGGGGTGGTCTGTACCATCCTCGTCGGCCATCGGCCGTGTGTACTGAGTGGGTTGGTATACGGCTTGCGACACGGACGAACCACGTCGATTATTCCCCCTCGGTGAGGATTCGTCGACGATGCTCGACGATCACCTGCTTGCGACGATCTCGTTGATCTCGGTGTCGTTGAGTCTGCCACTGTACCTCTATGGGGTGTGGATCATCCTCCGAGTCGAGCAGGTGACCTGGCGAATCCTCATGGCACACCTTCGTGTGGTCATCCCAGCGTTGGCACTGACCACCATCCCGGTTCTGTTCTGGATGCTCCCACAATCGTTCACGTGGGGTTTCTCGGGGTTGATCGCAGTCCACATCTTTCTCGCGCTGCAGTCGTACGCGCTGTTGTTGATCGGGCTGTGGGGGATCGTCCCCATCTTCCGCGCGAAACATCGACACAACCTCTATCACGACCCAGATCCGGACATCGATCTCACCGAACTCGATGAACGGATGCCACACTGGCGGCGTCGGCTCCGCATCGGTGTCTTTGGCCACCTCGTGTTTTGGATCCTCTCGTACTTCCTCGGGATCGCCTTCTATCTTCGCGTCTATCTCTAGTCCCAAGGATCGCCCGTATCAAGATCGACTGGTCGCCCCTCGGACCAGGCCGAAGGACATTGGTCCGATAGTAGACACGCATCGCACGCGGGAGATCGACTGGTGCAGACCGCCCGACCATGGTCGATCAAGAGATGGGTGAAGTGCACCCACTCTCCTCGAGGGATGATCTCCATGAGCTCGCGTTCGATGCTCGTCGGCGTCTTTGCCTCGGTCAGACCGAGTCGACGAGAGAGTCTCCTGACATGGGTATCGACGACGATACCCTCTACGACATCGTGGCCGTGCTGGAGCACCACGTTCGCCGTCTTGCGGCCAACGCCCGGAAGCGATGTGAGATCGGCCATCGTATCAGGTACCTCGCCATCGTGTTCTGCGACGATGGTCGCGCATGCCTCCGTGAGGTAGCCGGCCTTCTGATTGTGGTACGTGATCCCGTAGATATCCTGGGCGAGCTCGTCCACATCAACCTCGGCATAATCGACCGGAGAGCGGTACTTCTTGAAGAGCATCTCGGTGACCTGATTCACTCGTTCATCGGTACATTGAGCAGAGAGCACCACCGCCACCAATAGCTCGAGCCGGTTGGTGTAATGCAACGAGATGGTGCTCTCAGGATACTCCGCCCGAAGCTGGTCGATGATCGTCTCGGCCAAAGCCGCCCGGTCGTCCATACCCAACGTGACCGGGGTTGATGCCATCAGCGATTCGATTCCTTGAGCAGTTGCGGACCAAATACGCTTTATGCGTCTCACCTGCACTATCGGCCGATGAAAGCAACGGCCGTTGCACACCCGATCCAGGGGTTGGTCAAGTACCATGGGATGCGCGATCACGAGCGTCGATTCCCATACCATGACAGTATCAGCGTGTGTACGGCACCTTCGAGAACTGTGACGACGGTTGCCTTCGATCCCGACCTTGATGCTGACCAGCTCGTGGTCGAGGGGAGCCAGTTAGAGGGGAGCGATGCCGATCGAGTCTGCAAGGTCATCGATGCGGTCAGAGATCAAACCGACTTGGCAGAGACACCGATTCGATTCGAGAGCGAGAGCAACTTCCCCACCAATGTCGGCCTTGGCTCCTCTTCATCCGGGATGGCTGCCGCAGCGGTGGCAACCGCCGGTGCGGCAGATGCCGGTCTCGACCTTGCGGAACTCTCTGGAATCGCTCGACTCGGATCTGCCTCTGCGGCTCGGTCGGTCACCGGCGGTTTCTCGGTACTACCAGGTGGCGACGACGACGTAACGTGTCGCTCGTACCGCCTTGAGAGCCCGCTGGAGGACGAACTTCGAATCGTCGCCGCGGTTGTTGAAGCCTACAAGGAGACCGGTGACGCCCATCGGGAGGCCCCTCTGAGTCACATGTTCGATGCCAGACTCGCCCATGTGCACGATCAGCTTGCAGCGGTTCGTCGCGGGCTTCGAGCGGGCGATTTCGAGCTGGTGTTCGAGCGAGCTGAGGCTGACTCACTCTCACTCGCGGCGACCACCATGACCGGTCCAGATGGATGGATCTACTGGCAACCTGCAACGCTCAGCATCTTCGAACGGGTTCGCGAACTTCGTGACAGTGGCATCCCCGCATACTTCTCGACCGATACCGGCGCAACCGTCTATGTGAACACCACCGAAGCAGCGTCCGAGACGGTGGCCGACGAACTACGAGAATTGCCTGTCGATGACGTCCAAATCTGGGAGGTAGGTCCGCCAGCACACCTCGACGATGACCGTGAATTATTCTGATGGAAACCGTTGTTGCGTAGATGGAGTTACCGGCACGTAACCGGTATTGCACGATTTACCCAAAACTATTAATCGCTCGGCCGGCTAGGAGTAACCGATGGCATCAAGTACGTCACCAATTGTTGATCTCGACACACCGAACCTCGAAG
>SKSH01000016.1 GCA_007118075.1 Halobacteriales archaeon | reverse complement strand
TGATTTGGATCGAGCATTCGACCCTTCGCATCACGATTCCCCCAACCGATCGACGTGGTGAGTCCCTCATCGTGTCGGAGTTTCGTCAATGGTGCGCCAACCCGTCGTCGATCACCACCCTCAGTGTGCTCGAAGCTTCGCCACTCCGGACCTGGATCAACATGGTCCGCCGAAACGACGAGTCCACAGTCTGAACAGGTAGTCTCACCACGTACCTCATCGGTGGCCAACGTCCCATCGCATTCCGGACACACATCGTGGTGCACCTGGGCGGAGTTCGTTGGTTCCGAGAGTTCAGGCTTGATAGTGTGTTCGTTGGCGGGCATGACTGTTGGGCTGGATCGCTCGATGGCGCTGATCGCTAGCCAAATATGTGTCGTATTCTAAAGGGCTTAAACAGGGTGTAAGGTGAAATAATCATTTTGGTACCGAAACGCTCAGGCATTTCGACCTAGTTTTCCCGGATATGACGACCCCGGATGTGGACGAGGAGACCGTCCACCACATCGCCGAGTTAGCGCATATCTCAGTGGCCGAGGAGGAGGTCGACCGATATGTCGATCAGTTCGAGGAGATCCTCGATTGGTTCGCAGCCCTCGATGAAGTACCAACTACCTTGACACAGGAGGCACACTCCAACGTACTCCGAGAGGATACCATCAGCGACGGGCTCGACCGTGATCAAGCCCTCGCCAACGCATCAAGGACCGAAGAAGGGCACTTCCGGGGGCCACCGGTCGGATGAGCACCAATGCCTTCATCACCCGCTCGGAGCTGTCATCCACCGGGTCCGGGATGTTAGATGGCCACTCAGTTGCGGTGAAGGACAACATCTCGACTGAGGGGGTGCTGACCACCTGCGCTTCGAAGATGCTTGCAGACTACGTGCCACCTTACTCGGCCACGGTTGTCGATCGTATCCTCAATGCAGGAGGCACGATCATCGGCAAGACCAACATGGACGAGTTCGGGATGGGATCGACCACCGAGACATCTGCGTACGGACCGACCGAGAACCCCACCGCTCCTGGCCGTGTACCAGGCGGGTCCTCTGGCGGGAGCGCCGCCGCAGTGGCTGCAGGGGAGGCCGACCTCGCACTCGGTTCTGACACTGGCGGATCGATCCGATGTCCGGCCGCCTTCTGTGGTGTGGTCGGATTGAAACCAACCTACGGATTGGTCTCTCGCTACGGTCTGGTCGCTTATGCAAACAGTCTCGAACAGATCGGTCCGATGGCGACTGATGTAAAAGGAGTGGCACAGTTGCTCGATGTGATTGCCGGCGTGGACGAACGAGATGCAACCACGAAGCCATCGCCAGAAACATCCTCGTACCAATCGGCACTCGATGAACCGGTCGATGACATCACGATCGGAATCCCGAACGAGCTACTAGAGGGCGTTGGTGAACCAGTTCTCGATGGTTTCGAGGCCGGTATCGCTCGTCTGGAGGCAGCCGGTGCACAGACCAAATCAATCTCGATTTCATCGCTCGAACCAGCCGTTCAGGCCTATTACGTCATTGCCGTGAGCGAAGCATCATCCAATCTTGCACGATTCGATGGTGTCCGTTACGGACATCACGAGGAGACTGGAGGAGATTGGCATGAGGTGTACAGTAAAAACCGATCGACCGGATTCGGTGATGAAGTAAAACGGCGAATCTTGCTCGGAACGTTTGCCCTTTCTGCGGGGTATCAGGATCGGTACTACCAGCAAGCACAACATGCTCGTGCCTGGTTACAACAGGAACTCGAGACGGTATTCGAGTCCGTCGATCTCCTCGCGAGCCCGACGATGCCGGTCGAACCGTTCCCGCTCGGGGAGGCTATCGAGGATCCGATGACCATGTACCGTGCGGATCGAAATACCGTGCCAGTGAATCTGGCAAACACACCCGCGATCTCTGTCCCGGTCACCGGTTCCTCGGGGCTACCGGTTGGACTCCAACTGATCGGTCCGGCCAATAGTGAACGAGCGCTATTCAGTGCCGGTGAAGTCGTCTACTCCTGATACTCAACGAAGGCGAGGTTCATTACCCATTGCGAGAAGGCATCACTGGTTTTGTTGATGGATTCCTCTCCGATCATCGGTGACAGCATATCACCGGCCATCAGTAACGCAAAGTTGAGATCGCTTGAGACTGGCCGGAGGAAGTAGGTTCTATTGCCCTTGTGGACGGTCTCGAACCGATCGATAAGGTCCTTTTCGAGCAACGTCGTCACGATTCGACTACCCTGACGAGAGGAGACATCGAGCTCCTTCCAGAACTCACTCTGATGGATTCCCTTCGTCTCACGAATCAGTTCAAGACCGGCTCGCTCTTCGTCGGATAGCTCCTGTTCAGCTTGAGAGACACTCGATGACATGGATGGTTCGACGAATATCGGCGGATGGTTCCACCGATAGATATAGAAGAACGGTTGCTGCGCCGATGCTTAAGTGTGGCTGTCGAGGCTCGTGTACTTGAACGGGTGTTCGCATGGTGGCCCAGAGGCATGGCCGATATCGATGCGAGGGCCGTTGTCAGTTCGGATGGCGATGGTGGTCGACGAGACGGTCCCGAAGTCATCACCATGGCGGCAGATATCGTGCTCATGCGATCGTAGCTGCGCGATAGCCCGTTCGAGCCAGCCATCAGCCGTTTCACCAGGGCCGGGCTCAAGATCACCTCGAATCGTCCTCGGGATGTCAGCTGCCTCGTCGAGTCCCTGGTTATCGAGCACGTGCACACCGGTTGAAAGTTCATGACCATCGACCGACCCGTCCCAGGTCACGTAAAATGCATCCGATGGATCGACCACAAGCAGATGGAAGCCAGCATACCGATGTTCCCCAAGGAGTGACGCAAGGAAGGTGCGTGCTTCGTCTGCGGTATCGGTTCCAAGCAGGTCGCGGACGAGTTGTCCTCGAGAACGCTCACCGTCGATGTTGCTGTCACGGTTGGCAATCGCGACGACCAATCCATGTTCGTTCACACCGACCCAGGTCCCACCGGCAGTCTGATCGACCGGTGCGAGGACTCGAGGATCGGCTGTCAACAGGCGTGGACCGGTCGCTGGTCGGTCATATGATTCATCACGATTCGCTGCAAGAATGATCGGGGCATCGTCGACCGCTTGCCATGCGAGCAGGAGGCTACACACGTCGATTGAATCTCAGCCTCAGGCATCCATAAAGGTCCCGAGTTAGCGGTCGATGAACCGGTCACGAAGCTCGTGGCGATCGACCGTCCCTGAGGCGGTACGTGGTATCTCCTCAATGGCGATAAAGGCCTTCGGTCGCTCGTGTGTGGCGAACCGATCAGCACACCAGGCATCGAGATCGTCAGCCGAACCAACCACAGCCGCAACGACCCGTTCGCCCCATTCGTCATCTGGAAGTCCGATGACAGCCACATCTTCGATGTCCGGATGTGCAATGAGACCCGCTTCGATCCGTTGAGGATGGACGAGTTCACCACCCGATTGAATGACTGTATCGGCTCGTCCATGCACCCACAGTCGACCGTCGGCATCACTGTGACCGATATCAGCGGTAACGAACCGATCGTGCTCGATCACGGAGGGTGACACCGTCTCACCGATGATCTCGATACGGCCGACCTCACCCGGCGGTTGATCGTTACCGGCTGTATCGATGATCTGCACCTCGATGCCAGGGAGTGGACGACCGACCGTCCCGGGATATCTGTCACGGTCGATCGGTTCGGCGGTGGCGACCTGTCCGACCGTCTCGGTGAGGCCGTAACTCGCCCAGATGGGCCACCCATCCTCTCGAGCACGTCGGTAGAGGGTTTCGGAGAGGGGTGCCCCACCGACAAGGAGACAACGAAGCGACGAGGGGACCGATGTGTTCTGCTCGACCAGACGATGGACCATGGTCGGTACGACCGATGCGACAGATGCCTCGGTGATGTGCATTCGGTGGGCGAGATCTGTCGGACCGGTCGTGTCACTGAGGATGACCGGAATGCCGGCTGGTAGACACCGAATGATCGGAGCGAAACCACCCATATGGTGCAACCCGAGGGGGACATACCATCGGTCGTGACGATCGAGGTCGAGGCCGGCGATGGCGGCCTTCGATGCGGCCTGATGGTTCGAGGCAGTGTGCACCACCGGCTTGGGTTCGCCCGTGGTCCCCGAAGTGAACATGAGCGTGATAGATCGATCAGGGGAAAGTTCGGCCCCCTCGATCGGATCTGCGTCCTCGAGGTGAGCCAAGTCTAACACGGAGATGTCGTCAGGTACCATCGGGGTCCCACCATCGGCAATGGCGTGACTGACCTCGCCTGCATCGAGGCGGTCGGTCAGATCGGGACCCTCGTCGACGAGGACCGCGGTTGCACCCGCTCTGATGATGGCATACGCAAGCGTGATGGTATCCAATCGGTCCTCGGCGAAGATGGCGATACGATCTGAGGCCCCGATCCCTGCCGTGTGCAGCCCACCTGCTATCTGGCTTACCGCAGCTTCGAATGCTGAGGCAGTGTATCGGTCTCCGTCGTCCTGTGCGAGAAGTATTCGATCTGGCCACTGCTTCGCTGCGGTTGCAACAGGATCTTCGATCGATGCATCCAGCATCCGTCAGGGCACCTCGATACCCAAACCCACACCCGACGGAAGTTCGAAGTGACCGGCGGAAACCAACGGTGGCCGTACAACGATATCCTCATCGAGCCGACGACCGGTATCGAGACCTGCAGGCGCTGGGTCACCGAGGGAGGCGGCCACATGCCCAGCCGTGATCCGTCCGACAGCGCCGGTGATGAGATCACTGATGACCGGTTCGATTCCGAGTGATCTGGCGGCCAATGCCGCTGCTTTGGCAAGATCTGGACCACCGAAGGCCATTGGCTTGATGATAATCGCCGCTGGGTTAGCCCGAAGCGCCTCGATGAGTCCAACGGTTCTGATCCCCTCATCGATGGCGACCCCGAGTCCATCCGACTGAAGCTGTTCGATAAGGTCAGCATCGACACCCGGTGTCGGTTGTTCGATATAGTCGATACCAAGTGTGGCGAGGTGGGGCGCCACAGCGAGAACTCCTGATAGGTCGTATGCACCGTTCGCATCGAGCCGGAATGCCAATTCTGCCGGCAACACGGATGCGGCAGCGTCGATCCGTTCGAGATCATTCGCTCGGTCCCCGATGCCGATTTTTAATTTCACCGCAGGATATCCGGCATCGGTGACCTGCTCCATCGCGGCACGCACATCAGATGGATCACCGGCATCGACCGTCGCATTGACCGGTACCGAAGTCAGCGATCGCTTACCACCGAGGTATCGATACAGTGCGACCCCACGTTCCCTCGCCCAATGGTCGACAAGCGCTGAAGAGAGGGCATGTCTTGCCGCAGGGGTAACATCGAACCGCTCGAGTGCTGACCCCGGTGATGGTTGTTCTGCAGCCAACCAGTCCAGCGCACGGGCGGTCTCCTCGTATGATTCGGTCCAAGGTGGCAGTGGTGTAGCCTCACCGACTCCAAGGCCATATCGAACCAAGAAGCCCCGACGACGCTTGATCACCTCATTGGCACTGGTGAGTGGGTCCTTGAGGTCGAGTTCGAACCGGTCGATCCTGAAAACCATCACCACCACACTCCCACTGCGAACAAGATCGCATAGAGGAGGGTGAGCCGACCGACGTTCGATAACAACTGATTGAGTGTCTCACCCTCCTGAATGATGAGCATCGTTCGGATGGCGTATGCGCCGACAGGAAGAGTCGCATAGACGAACAACACGAGTTCGTACCCTTCAAAGACAAAGTAGATTGGGACGAGATAGGCCACGGCGAGCAACGCTATGAACTCCACACGAGTCCATCTCGGGCCAAGCATGACGGCAAGCGTCCGCTTTCCCGCGGCGGTGTCTTCCTCGATATCTCGGTAGTTGTTCACGACCAGGATGGCTGTCGTAAGCGCACCCATGGCGATACCGCCAAGGATCGCCTCGAGGGTGATCGTACCAGCCGGGATCGCCACGGTGAGCGGTGAAGCCAGGACATCGGCCGCCTGGACGTAGTAGGTTCCGACGACCGCGACAAGCCCGAAGTAGACGAATACGAAAAGATCGCCCAGGCCACGGTAGCCATACGGTTTGGGACCACCTGTGTAGAGATATCCAAAGAGAACACTCGAGAGACCGATGATGGCGATCGGGAGACCGCCGATGTAGACGAGGTAGGTACCCAGTAAGATGGCGAGGCCAAACGTCGTGAAGGCAGCGAGTCTGACCGTACTCGCCTCAAGCAATCCAGCGGCCGTCACCCTGGTGAAGCCAGTGCGGTCTGGTGCATCGGTACCCTTGATGGCGTCGCTGTAATC
Organism: Halobacteriales archaeon; assembly: GCA_007118075.1. Taxonomy (GTDB): domain Archaea; phylum Halobacteriota; class Halobacteria; order Halobacteriales; family SKSH01; genus CAZXER01. The sequence goes on along the minus strand of SKSH01000016.1, from coordinate 2,434 downwards.
GTTGGCGAAGTTGGTCCCGATTTGGATCAAGACAGCGCCGACGAGGGCAGCCAGCGCAGGCCAAAGTGAGAACACCTCATCAGCCGCAGCGATACCAATCCCGACCAACACCGGTGAGATCCCAGCGGGGAGGGTATGGACCCTCGCGGCCATCCACCAGGCATGCAACCGGTCACGGAACGACGTCTCCTCACGCATTGGTCATCGCTGTGGTCGAGAGGGCAAAAACGATGTCGACCGCTCATCCAGTTGGTTCCACCGCTTGGGCTACCCGGTTCGATAGCTCCTCGACGACCGTCGGACGTCCTTCGAGTTCGAGATATATCTGGTCGTCAGCATACTGGATGTCGGTGACAATCGCCCGATCATAAGCCTCAGAGACGAGGGACATGGCGGTATCAGAGTAATGGGTGGTGATCGTGGTTGATTCACTCGGGAGCCGTTCAACGATCGTGTCGATGAGGGTCTCGACGTTCTCCCCGGTGACGGCACTGATCGCGATCGGTTCGTGGTCGATCGATTGCAGACTGGCCAACTGATCGATGATCGAATCAGCCGAGACCATGTCGACCTTGTTGAGGACTGGAAGGATATCACGTTGTTCGACCCCTTGAGCCTTGAGGACCGATAGTGAAACACGGAGTTTCTGTTCGAACCGATCGGGTGAATCGGTTGCATCGGTCAACAGAATCACCACATCGGCCACGCTCGCCTCTGAGAGCGTCTCTGCAAAGGAGACCACGAGCTCATGAGGGAGATCATCGATGTAGCCGACCGTGTCAGTACAAAGCACCCGTCTGCCTCGTAGGGTGGCCCGACGGGTGGTGGTTTCGAGTGTCTTGAACAACCGATCCTCAACCGCTGCGGAGGTTTCCTCGTCCTGATGGGTATCCGTCTCGATCGACAGCTCATCTGCGAGGCGGCGAAGGAGCGTTGATTTCCCTGCATTAGTGTAGCCGGCGATCGTGACGAAATCGAAGCCAGCCTCTCGTCGACACTCACGGTGGTGCTCGCCAGGATCAGGGAGTTCGTTCAGTTCTCGTTCGAGTTTCTTGATACGATCTTGCAGCTGATACCTCGGCGATCCCTTCTCTTGGTGTTTCGTCAGCGGGTCTTCCTCGATGGTCGCTGCGAACCAGTCGAGCTCATAGCGCAGCCGGACCAACTCCACCTGCAGCTGTGCTCGACGGTCGTGCGCCTGCTGGGCGAAGATATCGAGGATGAGTCGATAACGGTCGACGAGTTCGACGTCGTCTGGGAGGGCATTGATGAGATTGCTTGCCTGGCCGGTGGTGAGCTCACCATCGACGACAACCAGTCTCGGTTCACGTCTCTCAGCTATCTCGACGAGTTCGTTGACCTTACCGGAGCCGAGATACGTACCTGGATCTTCCCTACGAACCTGTGTGAGGATAGCAACGACCTCGAAACCTGCCGCCTCCACGAGGGCCTCGATCTCGTCTGTCTCCACAGGGGCGGAATCGACCCGTTTGGCGATGATTGCGGTATCGTGTGTTGTTGTCATTGTTGTTGTGTGTGTGATGGCAGCATATCTACGGGCGAAACGGGCTCACCGCTGCTGGTGAGCGGTGCTTGATACGCGGGAGATGGGTCGCGTCGCTCGTTCCGTGCTGCCGAACGTGCGTCGACGCGACCACAATGCCCGCGTCAGAAGGAGAGGGTCTCCATCGGTCTTCATCAATCACACCGGATGCCGCTGTCAAAAAACTATGGTAAACTGAAATAGCGTCACTCTCCAAGTCGATTGTGCACCAATCAGGATTCATAGTAAACAGCGTCTGAGTATATGGTCAATTCAATTTATTTGATGAACATGACATACTCTCCGTGAGAAATAGTAGGCAGATATTGGGGAAGTCCAATGGTCAAGTTAGCTGCATATGTAGAATGATATGCTGTGTGCAGACCGTGTATATATCAGGACAGTATCTTCTAATTCAGTTTATATGAATTACAGCCTACATTGTCCAAGTATGATATCATTGGAACCACTGGAACGAATTAGTTAGCAATCTATCGATTGATCTCGAGAGCTCATGTTCGCTCTTGGAAACTATTCATCGGGGGCTCTCTACAAGATAAAGGACCGACGGTGATATCTCCCGTCGGGCTGTAGGAATGCAGGTCACCAACAAAGATATCTAGTTCCACACAGGATTGAGAATGGTCACGAATGTCAAACGTTCTGCCATCGGCGGGGTCGTCACCTTCGTGCCAGACATGCAGCGTATGATCTCCAGGCTCGGTCGGGTATCCGTCCAACATTTCCCGCGGATACCAGTTATCCTCCGGTGGCCATCCCTCAAGGTCAACCCGCCTGTAGAACACGGGCGTACCAGCCTCCGTGATCAAGATGTTAATCGAGATATCTACGGGCTCCCAGTTCCCAACACCGATGCTTTCGATACGTGTT
>SKSH01000193.1 GCA_007118075.1 Halobacteriales archaeon | reverse complement strand
GTCGGACGACGACGAGGATTCGATCAGTTCAATGAGGTCCCCTATCACCTCCAGGCGAACGAGACGGGTCGTTCAATCCCTGCGCTACCCCCATTGAACTCAACCTAGATGGGTCGGTTGCAGCGAAACTGAATCGAATTATTATTGTCTGTTGGATAACATGACGGAGACATGCGAAGACGGACCTATCTCCTGATGGCAGGAAGCGCTGGAGCGCTAGCCGTCGCTGGTTGCCTCGGTGATGATGCGGATGGTGACGATCCAGTCGAGGTCGTCGATGCCTTCTGGACCACCTGGGAGGATAGCGACACCGATGGGTACCTCGAGCTGTTGCACACTGAATCGAGCCTGTACTCCGATGCGGAGGAGGTGATCGAGGAGGTTGGCGAGGATGCGTTGATGGTTCAAGAAGGCGTCGAGTGGGAAGTTGAATCTCGTGAGGTTATCGAGGAGGACGATGAGGAAACCATCGTCGAGGATATCTATCGCTGGGATGAACCCGAGGTGTCGACACTACGGATCACTGATCACTACATCCTTCGACCCGAGGACGGCGACTGGCGCATCTATGCGATCGAGCAGATCGATATCGAAGAAATCGAGGAGGATTGATCAGCGTTCCTCAAGCCGGGCAGAGACAGCCGATTCCGTCGTCGGTGCGTGAACGACCACCTCGAACGACCCTGCGCCGTCTACCTCGAATTGATCGGTGCCGGTCGAACCTTCGCTGGTGAGTTCAACCTGGGCGATCGTCTCACCGAACCCCTCGGTATCGACAGTACCTCTGGCGTAGGCCTCGTCGATCCCCTCTCCGGATTCATCGTACGTATCGAAGGAGACGAAGAGCTCGTACTCACCGGCATCGAGATCGACCGTCGCCTCGCCGACGAGGCTTTCATCTCCCGTTTCGAGCTCTGCGATGGTGCCATCACTGCCGAGACAGCCTGCGATCGCACCGATCGAGATCGCCGCCCCGGTGGTGAGGAAGGTGCGTCGGTGCATACCCATCGCTACCAGAGCCGTGGGTCTTAACTCTTGGTCGTGAAGTATCATCGTTGAGAACTAGCCAAAGGAAATTGGTATCAGAGATGTTTAATCGGTATCATTATAGTGGCTTAGCGAACATCACGGCACCATGCGACGTCGGAGCTACCTTGTGGCAGGCGTATCGATGACGGCAGCCATGCTTGCCGGTTGTCTTGGAGATGATGGCGATGCCACCGATCCGGAGGATGTCCTCGATCAGCTGTGGACAGCATGGGATGACGGTGATACTGATACCTTTGTCGCGTTATTCCATCCCGACGGTCCCTACAGAGCAACAATCGAAGAGGAGATCGATGCAGCCGATGGCGATGAAGAGACACCTCCCCAACAAGCCGACTCATGGGAGATCATCTCCCGCAATGTCATCGAAGAAGCTGACGAAGAGATCATCATCGAAGAGATCTATCGGATGGATTTCCCTGAGGAACCTGAGTGGGAGTTCACCGACCGGTACACCCTTCGATATCACGACGGCGAGTTGTTGATCTGGGACATCGATTCGATCGACTGGGAAGAGGTCTGACAGCCACCCTTAGACCGGGATATATTTTGTCATCGAGGGTCTCACCCATACCAATGGAGTTCAGCGAGGCGGTCGTCTCTGACCATCAGCTCGCCCGACTATTGCAGATCGGGATCGTGTTAGAAGAGGTGGTCGAAGCCAGAGCTGAACAACATCTTGAGACCCTCGAGGTGGAGACAGCCCATCCGGCGATGATCGCGTTGCTCGAGGATGCCGCAGCAGAATCACACGAGCATCGAGACCAACTCGCAAAGCTGGTCAAACAGCTCGATGCGGAGTCGACCGGGTATGCTGAGATTGAGACACTCGTCCGTGAGCGATACGCTCGGACAAAACCAGATGACTTCGACGATCTCCTCTACGATCAATTGTGCAACGAGGAGACCGCCTACAAGTTCTATGACGATCTCATCGAGGCGATCGAGGCGAGTGATGCGATATTCTCGATCGACCGGGATGCATTGCTCTCGGTGCTTCGTACGATCCGTGAAGAGGAGGCAGAAGGGGTCGAGGATGTCGCCCGACTGATGGAGGAGCTCCCATGAACACCGCCGACCAGTACCTTCGAGCGTTGTTGTTGCTCGAACGACTCGAGGGACCACCGGTGGCGACAGGCCGACTCGCCGATGTCCTCGAGGTGAGCCCCGCCTCGGCGAACGAGATGATCGGCAAGCTCGCCGATGATGCCCAGGTGGAACACGAGAAGTACCGCGGGACGGTGCTCACCGATCGCGGTCGTGAGCGTGCGGAGGCGGTGTTGCAAACCTACTGCATCCTCGAACACTTCCTCGCCAATGTCCTCGGGGTCGAGGAGTACCGACATGAAGCGGCGAGTCTCGAGGCGGTCATCGACGAGACGGTCGCCGAGCGACTCGATACCATCATCGATCGTCACGATGACTGCCCATCGTGTTTTGATGTCGAAGCAGACCGCTGTCGATATCTCGGCTCAGATCAGCTGGCCGATTGATTCACCGAAAGCGATCGAGGAGGCCGATCGGTGGTCGACGACCGTGGTGACGGTCCTCTTGGAGATAGTTGATCGACGCAGCGAGCATGCCGATGCCACTCAGTAAGGCCACGTAGACGCCGATACCGGCAGAGACACCGTCGTAGGTCAAGGCACCGGTCGTCAACCCGAGGAAAGGATCGAGCAGGTAGATACCGGTGGTGGCGATGACGACGAGCCCAGCCACGCCGATGGCCATGCCAGCGAGCATCCGACGGTCACGTGCCAACCAGAACAACAGGGTGAGCAATCCACAGACGACGACCACCCCGGTGAGCAACAACACATCGAACGCGTGATAGCCAGCCATCGAGGTGCGAGCTTGACCACCGGTGACCAACACGGGTTCGTCGGCCGATAACCAAGGGAGGATGAGCGAGATGAGGTACCCGATGACGGCGAGCAGACTGAGAAGATCTGCCCGACTGATCGCTGCATCACCGGCCATCTGGCTCACCTCGAGAGCTGGTCGATTCGTTGACGTTGGTATTCGTGATCATAATCTTCGTCTGAGCTGAAGGAGGGTGGCGGCGGCGAGCATGGCGATGAACGCGATGGCGACGGTGAAACCAGGGATACGGGAGAGTGTCGCCAACGTGAGAGTGACCGTCACCTCATCGCCAGAGTCGATCGGATCGGTATCGAGGCTCGATTGAAGGTAGCCATCCGCCGAGGCGCGGACCGTGTAGTTCTGGTTCGTCCCAGGGACCGCCACGGTCACGATACCCGCCTCATCGGTCCACTCCTCGAGGGAGACCTGTCGATCCTCACCAGCCTCGAGGTCGATGACGGCACCCTCGATCGGGGTTTCACCTCCATCGACCACGGTGATGGTGAGTGTCGCGTCTCCGGTCATATCGATCGTCATCGGTCTGGTCTCACCCGTATCGGTCATGGTTGTCATCGCTGAAACAGCATGATAGCCAGCGGCAGCGGCTTCGATGTTGTAGGTGCCGATGCTCGGGAGATCTTCGATGCGGTACTCGCCATCCACAGCCGTTGTGACCGCATACGCTCCGTGTGGTCCCTCGATGTCGACGGTGGCATCCTCGATGCCGTCCTCGAAGGTCGCATCGAGGAGGGTGAGCTCGAGGGTGCTATCACCGAACAATTCGAGGGAGAGTGATTCCGGTGCCCCAGGATCGATCGATGCCGAGGTCTCGGTGGCATCGTACCCAGCACGATCGACGGTCACCGTGTAGGTCTCGCCGGTGCCTGGGACCTGTTGGATGAGGTGACCATCCGCATCGGTGGCTCCATCCACGGTGACCGATGCACCGGTCTCACGGGTGATAGTGAGCGTCGCTCCATCGAGTGGGTGATCGGTCACGCCATCGTGTACCTCGAGTTCGATCGCCGCATCGCCACTGAGGGAGACGTCCTCGGTGACGGTGGAACCGGGTTCGGTGACGGCGATCGATGACACCAGCGACTCGTACCCGGTTGCCTCAAGCTGGAGCTGATGGTCACCGATGCTCGGGACGCCGGTGAGATGGTAGGTGCCAGGTTCGGTCTCGGTCGATGGATAGGTACCGAACGGTCCAGCGGCGACGACCTCCGCCGATTCGAGCGGGGTCTCAAAGAGCGAATCGGTCACGGTGACCTCGATGGCTCCATCACCCTCGAGAGACGGTGCAAGGGATATGGTCTCGTCGCTGGTGACCTCGATATCGGTCACCGCCGCGGTGTGATATCCATCGCGAGTGAGTTCGAGTTGGTACGGTGACGCGATGCTCGTGAGTTTGAGGGTCACTGCACCGTCGCCTTCTGTCGCGGCGGGTACGGTCGAGGTCTCACCATCGGCTCGTTCGAGACTGAGGTCGACGCCTTCGAGTGAGGCACCGGTGATCGCATCCGTGACGGTCAGTTCGACCGCACCGTCACCATCGAGACCGATCGTCTGCGAGACGGTCGAACCGGCATCAGTCACCGTCACCGAGTGGGTTGTCGATTCGTATCCAGTGGCATCGACGTTGACCTGATAGGTGCCGACACTCGGGACGTCATCGACGGTGTACTGGCCACCCGAAGCTTCCTCCACCGGATACGTGCCGAAGGGACCTTCGACGGTAATGCTCGCATCCTCGATGCTGGTCTCGAAGATTGCATCCTCGATGTCGAGGGCGAGGGCCGCATCGCCGACGAGTGAGAAATCGACGATCGTCGTCTCACCCTCGACCACCTCGATGTCAGTCTCGGTTGCGGTCTCGTAGCCGTCTCGCTCGGCGGTCACCTCGTATGTCCCCGGTTCGATCGCGTCGAGCACGAACGTCCCATCCGATCCGGTCGTCGCCTCGACGGTCACGCCGTTTGCTGTAGTGAGCGTGACTCCATTGATCGGTTCGTCTGTAATGGTGTCAGTGACGGTTCCCTCGATGATACCGGTCTCGAGGATCGACTCGGTGGCGGCGAACACATCGAGGATACCGTGGCCATAACGGGTGTCCTGTTCGGCGTTGTCGGGATGGTTGGCAGTCTCGATGAGCGTGTCTCTGAGCGCCTCATGGGAGAGGTGACGATCGGTCGCCGACTGCATGAGCGCGATCGCACCAGCGACATGCGGTGTGGCCATACTGGTGCCACTTGAAAATCGGTAGCCACCGCCGGCATTGGCACTCAACACCTGATGACCAGGCGCAGCGATGACCGGTACGATGTATGAATCTGGCCAGTCATTGGGGGCGAAAAAGCCCCATGCATCGTCGGTATCGATCTCCTCACCACTCGAGAAGTCCGTGATAGATTCTGATTCGTCTGAAGCTCCGACGCTGATAACGTCGTAGACGTTAGCCGGTGAGGCGGAGGTTCCTTCCCCGTCGTTACCGATGGCGGCGACGACCGCCACGTCAGCGGCGATGGCATGCTCGACCGCCTGGATGTACTGCCAGGTGTAGGAGATGCTCCCGAGACTCATGCTGATGACATCTGCACCCTCATCGACCGACCACTCCATGCCAGCGATGACCTCCTGTGTGCGACCCGAACAGCCGCCATCGCAATCGGTCAACACCGCCCCTGCATACAACTTTGCATCGGGTGCGACACCGATGTGCGTTCCACCAGCATCGCCACCGACGACGGTCCCAGCCACATGGGTACCATGGGCGCCGTAGTCCTTCGGATCGTCGGAGGGATCATCTGGGTTGAAATCGCGCCACTTTACGACATCGATATCGGGATGGTCAGGGTCGACACCGGTGTCAAGCACCGAGACGGCGACACCCGCACCTCGGGTATCGAACGTATCCCAGACGTCGGGGGCATTGATCTGTTCGAGGCCGTAGGTGTATGATTGCTGTGGCACCTCCCCATCCTCGTTGCCACCTACCGGTGAACCGAGCTGCTTGACCGTCTCGTCGCCTGGTTCGATGGCGATCACATGCGGGATGGCGGACAGTTGCTCGATGGTGTATTCGTCGGTATCGACACTGACCGTGGCCGTGGTTGCCAGCCAGCTCGTCGATTCGATATCGATCGAAGCGGTTGTATCAGCCAATAGACGGAGCACCGCGAAGCGGTCATCAGCATGTGCCTGTAAGAAAGCGACCGGATCGTCACTCACAGCCAACTCCTCAACGGGTGGGCCCTCGAAGACGAGTGCCACCTCGACCTCGCCGGTGGTGTTATCCAGTGATTCGGCGATCGAGGCGTCGCTTATGGTGAATCCATCGGTATGGATGGTCGAGTCTGCACCAGCAGCCCCGAGTTCGACAAAGCCCAGCCCACCGAACGCCAAGGCGAGACTGAAGAGGACCACCAACAGCCAGATACCACCGGCCTTCATCAGGTGGTGCCGTCGCATCTACCGAACTATGTGTGCCTATGAGGGTTAAATGCTGAGCATCTGCGATTCACCGCTCAACCCATCGCAGTCATCGGGTTTGAGTTGCTCCGTGGCTACTCGATCGGCTCACTGGTGATCGCGATATCGATAGCTGCCATCGCATCGACGATGCCACCGCCGTAATCTGCATCGGGCTGGGTTCCTGGACCAGCTGGGTGGTGTGCGGTCCCACTCAGGAGCTGGCGGATCTCCTCAGGATCGAGCTGGCGATCGGTGGCCGATTGCATCAGTGCGACAACACCGGCGACATGTGGCGCTGCCATGCTGGTCCCGGTCTTGTACCCGTACTCCCCATCGGGAAGCGCACTGAAGACGTTGAAGCCTGCGGCGGTCACATCAGGTGCCAGGTACGCATCCGGCCAGTGATCAGGGGCATTCGAGCCCCAGGTTGCTTCGACATCGATCTCGCCACCGCCCGACCAGTACCAGACACGGTCGTCCTCTTGGACTGCACCGACGCTGATGACATCGTGGATGTTACCCGGTGAGGTGATGGTATCTTCACCGTCGTTCCCGGTAGCGGCGACGATGGTCGTGCCGGTCGCATGGATGTTCTGGACCGACTGGAGGTAGGCGAGGCTATGGCCGTTGGCACCGAGGCTCAAGCTGATGACGTCGGCATCTGCCTCGACGGCCCACTCCATGCCACTGATGATCTGACTGGTCGTGCCGTGACAGTACGATTCACCACAGTCGGTCAACACCGCCCCGACGTACAACCTGGCATTCGGGGCGACGCCGATGGCGGTGCCACTTTCGTCGCCACCGACGGCCGTGCCGGCCACGTGGGTACCATGGTCACCGTAATCCACCGGGACCTCAGAAGGATCATCGCCGAAGTCCTTCCACCGATGGACATCGATATCGAGATGAGCGGCGTCAATACCGGTATCCAAGATGGCGATCGAGGTACCCTCACCGCGGGTGTTGAATGCCTCCCAAGCGCTTGGGATATTCGCCTGGGTCAGCCCGTAGGTGTAGCTGTCCGAGCTGGCATCTCCACGATCTGGGCCATCAGGTGGACCCGTCCGGCCGAGGTCGAACGTCGATGATTTCTCGACGGTCAACACCCCCTGGAGGGTTGCGAGCGTCGCCACCGGGGTCTGCTCAGTATCGACGGTGACCGTGGCGGCTGTCGCGATCCAGTGGGTATCCTCTAATTCGAGGCCGGGATCGCTTCGGACCAATGCCTCGAGGCGTTCGAAGTACGGCTCTCCGTGGTGTTCGAGCAAGGACCGTGGTGAGGTGGCCGTGCGGAGAATCTCCGGGGTCGGCCCCTCGAAGACGACGACGGCCTCGACCTCGCCCTCGACGTCTTTGAGGGATGGATCGATGAGGTGCTTGCTCGGTTCGGGGTCGTCGTTACTGGTGAGTATCGGGATGTCACCAGAGGCCGCGACGGTCACCCCCATCGAGAGCACGAGCAGGACCACCAGGGCGATGGAGAGACCCACGACCGTCATCCGTCCAGCCCGGTCGCGTGTCATTACCAGCCAATCTGGCCGGTTTCGTAATAACTTCAGGGGTAAGACCGTCGGAGACACAAGACGGTTCGGGGAGAATCGAGGCGAAACATCGGGTGCATTGGCGAGCGAGTGCCGATTCGTACCTCCGACGGGAGCGTATTCCGGTGAACTGGACCTCTCCAGTGAGTCGAGACGGTAGCTACGGTCCCAGATCTATCCGACAGCATTCAACGCTTCGCGGTGTTGGATGCAGGTTCAACGAAGATTGCGGTGGCCAATCGGGTTGAGTAGGTCTTAATAGGGAGGACAGGTTCAGGTTAACTGAAGTCCCGTAGTGTAGTGGCCAATCATCGGAGCCTTTGGAAGGTTCAGAGGTGTACTCGAATCTGGAGCCAGCTCTGGACAGCGGTTCGAATCCGCTCGGGACTATGCCATTGCTCGTGCGATTTGACGGGTCTAGTCCGTGAGATACCTGCCTCGAGCACAGTCCAATGGTTGCGCCGTAGCAGTTCATGCAGTAGCGTATCAGCAATCACATAGCCCCCCAAGCATTGCTACGAACATGGACGAGGATGCTGACTTCACCTACCTCACCGAACATGACGTGCGATTCGCCGAGACCGATGCCCAGGGCGTCGTTTTCTTCGGCGAGTACCTGACCTACCTCGACGAGGCGGTCCTCAACTACTGGAAGGCGATCGGCCACCCGTACGAGGGTGTCCTCGAAGATGGCTGGGAGGTGTTCGTCGTCCACGCCGAGTTGGATTATCACACCTCGGCGACCTACGGTGACACGCTTCGTGGGGCCGTTCGGGTCGCTGCGGTCGGCACCTCCTCGATCACGTTCGAGTATCGCTGTGAGCGGGCAGATGGGACATTACTTGCGACCGGCGAGCTGGTGCAGGTGGCCGTCGATGAGCTGGGCGAGTCAGCCCCGATACCGGAATTCATCCGCGAAGCTATCGCTGCTTTTCAGCACTAGGCCGATGGTGACCGAACCGGGTCACTCG
>SKSH01000050.1 GCA_007118075.1 Halobacteriales archaeon | reverse complement strand
CGCCACCATCGACCGCCGTTTCGGTCACCTCTCGCGGGTTCGCCAGGGCGATCGAAACCAGACGTGATGCAGGAGGGATCCCGATCATCGCTGAGTTGAAACGGACGAGTCCAACCACCGAGAATCTCCGGACCGATGATGCGGTCTCGATCGCGACTGAGATGGTCTCGGCTGGTGCGTCAGCCATCTCGGTCCTCACCGAACCGATACACTTCGGAGGATCGAGCGAGGATCTCGAGCGGGTCCGGGCTGCCGTCGACGTTCCGGTGCTTCGCAAGGATTTCATCCTCGATGAGACCGAACTCGATCGGGTCGGTGCTGATGCGGTCCTCCTCATCGCCCGATTCATCGAAGATCTTCCTGGATTGGTATCAGCAGCGAGACAACGGGGGATGGAACCCCTCGTTGAGGTCCATACACAGGATGAACTCGAACGAGCGTTGGCTGCTGGTGCGAATTTGATCGGTATCAACAACCGTGATCTCGGTACGCTCTCGGTCGATTTGTCGACGGTCGAGCGGTTGGCCCCCACCATCCCAGACGATGTGACGGTGATCGCAGAGAGCGGGATGGGCTCAGTGGATGATATCGATCGGATGCTCAGCGCTGGTGCTGATGGGTTGCTCATTGGCTCAGCGATTATGGCTGGTCCGGTCGGTCAGAACCTCGAACGGCTGTTACGCAAGGATCCCACCACCGCTGATCAGGAGGTGATGGAATGACGCTGATCGTCGGACCAGGCGGGGTCCAGGGGACCGTCCAGGCGCCACCTTCCAAATCGGTCACGCATCGAGCCCTATTCGCTGCCTTCCTGGCCGGACGTGGGACGATCAGAGCACCACTTATCGGTGCCGATACCCTCGCCTCGATCGAGGCGATCGAGGCATTCGGTGCGACCGTCGAGCGACGCCCCGACGAGCTGGTCGTTGAGGCATCAACCGTCGAACCGGCGACGATCGATGTCGACAACTCAGGGACGACCCTCCGGATCGCCACCGCGGTGGCTGCACTTGCAGCGGGTACCTCACGATTGACCGGAGATGCTTCGATCCGATCGCGACCAATGGGGCCACTGGTCGACGCGCTGAACGAGATCGGTGCGAGTGCCCGATGTGAGGGGACCGATGGTACCCCACCGGTCGAGGTCATCGGCCCAGCCAACGGTGGTGCGGTCACCGTTGATGCATCAGTTTCAAGTCAGTTCATCACCGCGCTGTGTCTGATCGGACCGCACCTCACACAGGGGATTGACATCACCTTCAAGAATCCACCCGTCTCTCGACCGTACATCGACCTGACCATCGAGACACTCGAGCGTGGTGGTGTGGTGGTCGAAACCGCTGCCGATCGTATCAGCATCGAGCATCAACCGACCGAACCTGTCTCGATGACGATCCCCGGCGACTACAGCGGTGCCGCCTTCCCCCTCGTCGCCGGAGCGATGACGGGTGGGCCGGTAACCGTTGAGGGGCTCGATCCGGACTCGATTCAGGGTGATGCCAAGATCGTAGAGTTCCTTCGGGCGTTCGGGACCGAGCTCGAGGTAGGAGATTCGTGGGTTACGGTGAGTGGTCAAGCCCTGGAACCTACACGGCTCGATCTGTCGATGACCCCTGATCTGTTCCCACCGCTTGCGGCGCTCGCTGCATGTGTCGACGGGACGAGCGAGCTCGTCGGTGCCCCACATCTCCGAGATAAGGAATCTGACCGCATCGCCTCGATGGTATCCGGGCTCACCACCCTCGGTATCGAGGCGGATGAACGAGATGATGGCGCAACTATCCACGGTGGCTCACCGACCGGTGGGGTCGTCGATTCACACGACGACCATCGGATCCAGATGGCCCTCGCCCTCTTGGGACTTCGAGCTTCGGCTCCCGTGGAGGTGACCGGTCGCGACGATGTTCATCGCGTCTCTTACCCTGGATTCATCGAGATGCTTGAGACGTTGGGTGCAACACCCACACTTCGGACCGATACAGAGGAGGTCGGCACATGACTTGTCGGTCGCCACCTCGAACCGTTGTCTGGAGGTGTGACCTCGATGGATAACCTCGGTGACATCCGGACGAGGATCGAGGCGCTTGATGCCGAGCTGATGGACCTCATCGCCGAGCGGGTCTCCCTCGCGGCCGATGCTGGGGCGATCAAGCGGTCACAGGGATTGGGGCCGAGGGATTTCGTGGTCGAACGGTCGGTGGTCGACCGCTACCGGACTGGATTTGAGACCCGTGAGCTCGAACCGACCGCCGGCGAACGCATCGCCAACGAACTCTTCACTGAGACGCTTCGGGTGCAAGAAGACGCCGCCAGATCGACCGCGACCGAGACCACCGGATCGGTACTTATCGTGGGTGGCGCCGGGCAGATGGGAACGTGGTTCGCCGATTATCTCGACGGGATCGGTCACGAGGTGACCATCCATGATCCTGCTGGGTCACCACCTGGTTTTCAGGTAGCTGAGCAACTCCGACCAGCAGCAGTAGCTGCTGATTGGGTGCTCATCTCCGTTCCACCGGATACCGTGGGCACGGTCTTGCGATCGCTTGAGGGTATCGAGACACCCATCGTCGACGTGGCCTCGTTGAAATCACCATTCATCGACGAACTCGAACGCCTCGGTTCAGTTCAACCGATCGCGAGTGCACACCCGATGTGGGGTCCTGGAACCCGCGTTCTCAGCGATAAATACGTCCTGCTGTGTGACTGCGGACACGCAGATGGTCTCGAGGCGGCTAGATTACTTCTCGAACCCACCCTTGCGACGGTCGTCGAGGTACCGTTGGACTCACACGACGAGGCCATGGCGTTTACACAACTCCTGCCACAGGCTGTGAGTCTCCTCTGTGCAGAGGTACTCTCACGGGCACCGTTCACGATCGAGGAGTTGGATGAACGCGGTGGTGGTTCCTTCTCGAGGCAGATGACCGTCACCGAGGAGATCGTCCATAGAGATCCACAATTGTATCGGCAAATTCAGGCATTGAATCAACATGCACCAGCACTCTACGACCGGCTCGAACAGGCACTCGAACAGCTCCGTCGCGATCGACTCGATCCGGATGCCTTCGAGGACGCGATGCGCCGGTACCGCCACCTCTTCAACGGGACCGTGGAGGAGCGTCATCCATGAGTGAACAAGCAGGCACCGTTGTCATCAAAGTCGGTGGCTCCGTACTTCGGACCCCTCCCGATATCGTATCGGTCACCGAACGAATCAGTCGTTTGGATCAACCGCCGGTCGTGGTGGTATCCGCCCTCAATGGGACGACCGACTCGCTCTTTGCGGTGATCGAGGAGGTTGAGGACGGTACCGCCTCACTCGACTCGTTCATCGAGGATATCCGATCGAGACATCAACAGATGCTCTCGGCGGGGGTCTCGCGGTCGATTGACATGGCACCGATAGATGCGGTCCTCGAAGATCTACGCGAGCGGTTGCAGACGATCCAACACCGAGGTGAGACAACCCCTCGAGCTCGTGATGCTATTTGTGCGATCGGCGAGCGACTCGCCGCTCGGGTGATCGCGATGTCGCTGCAGGAGTCTGGTTCAGCTGCGGTGAGCATCGATGCCGACGAGCTCGGTGTGATCACCGATGGAATCTTCGGCAGAGCGACAGTGCGACTGGCAGAGACGACCGACCGTATCCGGGAGCCATTGCTCGATCACCTTGCCGAAGGTACGATCCCCGTGATAACCGGGTACTTCGGCCGAAGCAACCACGGTGATATCACCACCTTCGGCCGTGGTGGCTCTGATTATTCCGCGGCTATCATCTCCAACTCGCTCGATGCCACACGACTTGAGATATGGAAGGATGTCGAGGGATTCCTCACCGCAGACCCGGCTCGCATTTCGTCAGCGAAAGTGGTCCCGTTCATGACGTACGATGAAGCTGCTGAACTCGCATACCTCGGTGTCCAGGTGCTCCATCCACGGACGTTAGAACCGGTCAGAAAACGGCAGATTCCTGTGGTCGTTCGCGGGGCACATACTGAGACACCAGGGACCAAGATCGGTCCACCAAGGGAGGAACCAGATCAGCTCCGGGCGATCGGGACGCGAGAGGGATTCGGAATCGTCAGGATGCACGGTTCTGCGATGGCGTATGAACCCGGTGTCGGAGCCAAGGTGTTCCAGACTCTCAGTGAGCACGACATCAACATCGTCAACATGGCAGCGAGTCAGGCCACCTTCGCATTGTTGGTCAATGGACAGGATACCGATCGCGCAGCGGCGATCCTCGAACAGACCGGGATACCAACCGTCGAAGCGATATCTGGCGAACGTGGGTATTCGTTGATCTGTATCGTGGGACGGAACATCGGGCTTCGCGAGGGGGTGGCAGGCCGTGTCTTCAGCGTGGTTGGTGAGGCTGGTGTGAACGTCGACATGATCAGTGTCGGCTCATCGAACGTCGCGATGTCGTTCGTCGTTGACGAATCAGATCTACCCACGGCGATGCAGGCACTTCATATGGCACTCTTCGAACACGCATCTCATGAGAATGATCCGGTCGAACGATCGTCGGTGACTGGGTCCTGAACCGGGCTCAGTCGCTCGGAGCCAGTGCCTGTTTGGTGGAACGATCCATCTCCTCTCCTTCGACCGCATACGGATATTTGCCGGTGACACATGCCATGCAGAGGTCGTCGAATGCGAACGCTAGCGCATCGGCGATCGCCTCGGGAGAGAGATATGCCAGGCTGTCAGCACCGATCTCTGTTTCGATCTCCTCGATCGTTCGGTCGTGTGCAATGAGCTCATCTCGTGTGGCCATGTCGATACCCATGTAACAGGGGGCGGTGATCGGCGGTGATCCAATCCTCAGATGAACCTCGGTTGCTCCTGCGTCACGGAGTATCTGGACGAGCTGTCTCGAGGTGGTACCACGGACGATGCTATCGTCGATGAGTGTCACCGTCTTCCCCTCGACTGTCGATTTGATCGGATTGAGTTTGGCACGTACGGCTCGCTCTCGCTCAGCCTGGGTTGGCATGATGAATGTTCTGCCGACATACCGGTTCTTCATGAGACCCTCGGCGAACTCCACACCCGTCGCGGTCTCGGCATACCCGCTGGCAAACGCACGGCCGCTGTCTGGAACTGGTACGACCACGTCTGTCTGCACCCCACTCTCAGCCCAAAGTTTCCGGCCGAGCTCCCGGCGCATCTCATAGACCAATCTCCCTTCGATGGTGCTGTCAGGTCTGGCGAAGTAGACCCATTCGAAGAAGCAATGCGCGCTGTTGGGTGCATCGACCAATTGATGACTTGTATAGCCAGAACCGTCGGTATCGAGGATGATGAGCTCTCCGGGTCGGACCTCTCGGATGAGCTCTCCACCGAGGGTATCGAGTGCAACACTCTCGCTGGCAAGTACATGCCCGCCTGGGATCCGTCCGAGGCAAAGAGGTCGATTGCCGAGTGGATCGCGGACACCCATCACGCGATCGTCGTGCATGATTGTGAGTGAGTATGACCCGTGAACCCGCTGCATCGTCGACTCGATGGCATCGACGATGTCCTCCTCGAGTAGCTGAGCAGCCAGTTCATGGGCGATCACCTCCGTATCGCCAGTCGAGGTGAACGTGTGTCCACGCTCAGCAAGGGCATCTCGGCGATCATCTGCATTCACGAGGTTCCCGTTGTGACTCAGTGCCAGCGCACCGCTTTTGAACGAGACCGTGAACGGTTGGGCACAGGAGCGGTCGAGCGACCCGTCGGTCGGATATCTGACGTGACCGATTCCTGCGCTCCCTTGGAGTCGCTCAAGATCGGCAGCCTCGAAGGCATCACCGACCAGCCCAAGTTCGATGTGTTCGTGCTGCTGAAACCCATCGTGGGTGACGATACCTGCGGCCTCCTGGCCGCGGTGCTGAAGTGCATACATCGCATCGTACAACGATCTGGCGACGGCATCGTTGGCGTGTGCGATGCCAACTACACCGCACTTCTCGTGCATCCTATTCGCCAGCTTTACTCTGCCAGGCGTATCCACGACGACGGGCCGACTTCCCAAAACCACATGACGAACATACCGCTTGCTTCTTGTGGTAGGATTTCTCGCCACAGCGTCGACATTTGACGTGGATCTGTTTATTCTTCTTCCCCTGGCTTGGGGTTCCCTTAGCGGTCATTCGTATATGCAGAGGTTGGAACGGTCGGGTATAATGGTTGTGACTGGAACTCGGCTGTGTGACGGTCGAAGCCTTTTCCAGGAGCCAGTGCCCATTTCATTGGTGTGGGGATATACGAGAGCCTGACGGCCATCCAGAACGCCGACCGGAGGAGGATGGTCGATTGGCAGGCTGCAGCTGACGCAGCGGTCGCATCAACCCCTCGTGGGTCTCTCGGTCTCGATCTCGAGACAGAGGAGTCCTATCGAACCGCGGTCATCGAGGCCCGTGATGCTGTTTCAGCCACCGTCGGTATCGAGATAGACCTCCCTGAGACCATCGAGATCGTCGACCGACACCACTGGATCGAGCAGGCAGCTACCTCTTTCGGCCGGATGCTCGATCCTGTAATGGCCACACAGCAGGGCCCGGATCTGGCGAGATATGTCAACACCGGGTCAGCCGCATTCACCCTGGCCGTGCTCGGCCGCCGCGTCGTCGGACAGTATGAACCAGCACTCTTTGGCGATGTTGAGGAGATGGCGTTGTACGTCGTCCATCCGAATGTGCAACATGTCGCCACCGAGCTTGCCGTTGATGAGGAAATGTTCCGCCAATGGATTTTACATCACGAGGTGACCCATGCGGCAGAGTTCGATCTGGCACCCTGGCTCAAGCCACACCTCGAGACACAACTCTCGGCGGTGTTGTCCTCACTTGCAAGCGGTCGTTTCGATCACCAAGGGATCGCCGCCCTCACACGGACGATGACCGTGATTGAGGGATTCGCTGAGCTCCTGATGGATGCGTCGATCGAGGCCGATGTCACAACCCTCCGTGATCGATTGGAGGCAAAACGTGCCGGGCTTGGTCCGATTCAACAACTTGTCGATTGGCTGTTGGGGATCACAGCGAAGCGAGAGCAGTACTCGAAGGGACGGGAGTTTGTCCTCACCATCGAGCAGAACCGTGGGATCACCGCCACCCTCGAGGTCTGGGATGCTCCAGAGAATCTACCGACCCAACAAGAGCTCCGTGATCCGATGCGATGGATCGAGCGGGTCGATCCCTGATTTCATCGTCTGCGCGACCTTCTGATGAGCTGCCAGATGTATGCCGCGACCCCGAACCCGACGAAGAGACCAACCCCGCCGATGATGACCGCATCGAGCAATCCACCGCCTGCAGCGAACACCATCATTCCGGCGGAGAGGGCAACCATGACGATGATGGTGGCAAGGAGCCGCCAGTAGCGTGCTAACTCTGGGGTAGTCGACCGATCAGACATCATCGACCTGCCGTCTCACGGTTCGTCTTCGCCTTCTCCACGAGGTGTGTACCCTGCGGTCGTCCCTGCAGGACCCTCTTCGATGGAGAGGGGATGATAGAGTTCTCGCTGACGGAGTCTGATCGCTCCCCGGTGCTCGAGGAAGACTAATGCGGCGAACACCCGTCCGGGCGATGGGCCCAGGTGTATCACCGACTCGAAGGCGACCGAGGGGGTAGTCTCGAACCGCTCTTCGATGTGCTCGAGCAGCGGGAGCAAGACCGATTCGAGGTTCTCGTGATGGGGGGTATCGGATACCTGTCCGACTGCATCCCCTGGTGCATGCATGCCATCCAGTTCGCGGTAATCGAGCGTCTGTGGGCCATACCGACCACGCTCAGAGGTATCGTAGCTTCGAGAGCGCTTCCAGAACCGGTCTCGCTCTGCCCGCTGGAGCTCACGGATCAACTCTGCGAGGGTTGTCGGCGTCCCTCGAGCTCGCTTTCGGGTGAGCCGGCGATCCATCTCTGCCTCGAGTGCTGAAACGGGATCGCCCATCGGTTCGTCGAATGGTTCGTGGATCTCTTCGGGCGGTTCTTCATGCCCCCCGACAACCGCATCGCTCTTCATCCGGAGTAGAACGCTTGCATAAAAGAGTGTCCGAGCCGACACGACCAGGTCAGCGTCGTCGATACGGTCGAGGAAGGCATCCGTGACCGCGATGAGGTCGAGGTCCCATGGATCGATATCACCCTCATCCGCTAGCTGGACGAGGAGTTCAATCGGTTGTTCGAGTGGCCGATCACCTAACAGGTGTTCGAGCGAATCGTCCTTGCCAAGATCATCGAACTCGCCACGCTCCGCATCGATACCATCAGTCATCCGCTGGTATACCTCCGGCGAGGTGGATTCCCGACACCTGACTCGCTCCCCGATCTTCAGGCATCGAGACCCCGATAATCCGATCGGCCCGTTCGAGCAGATCGGCGTGATGTGAGATGACGATGAACTGCCCGTCATCGCGATGGGATTCGAGCAGGTCACCGATACGGTCGAGGTTGGCTGCATCGAGGAACGCGTCAATCTCGTCGAGTGCGTAAAACGGAGCTGGGCGATATCGCTGAATGGCGAAGATCAACGAGAGTGCCGTCAGCGATTTCTCCCCGCCTGAGAGCTGTTCGAGTGACCCGACGAACTTGTCCTCGGGTTGTGCTCGCATCATCAGACCACCATCGAAGGGATCTTCTTCGTTCTCCAGCTCGAGGGCTGCCGTACCTCCAGAGAGGGTTCGAAAGACCGTCTGGTACTCCTCATCGATCGCTTCGTACGCCTCCATGAAGGCGACCCGCTTCTCCTCCTCGTAGGAGTTGATCCGCTCGATGATGGCGGTCCGTTCCTCATCGAGCTCTTCGATGTCGTGTTCGAGCCGGTCGACCTCCTCAGCGAGCCGGTCGTACTGTTCGACTGCCTTGTGATTTACCGGCTCCATCGCGGTGAGCTTCGACTCAAGTTTGGCGAT
>SKSH01000104.1 GCA_007118075.1 Halobacteriales archaeon | reverse complement strand
GCCATGTTTGAGCGCTCGAAAACAAGCGTCTCGGGGCTTCTCTCCCGATGAATCCCTTTCACAAAGTTCCGAGTCCTAACGAGATACAGCGTAAAATCGGGGACCTATCACTTCAGAACCGGTGATTTCACGGCAAAATTGGACGTTCTTCGCTGGCCGTAATTAGGATGATTTTTCGCTTCACCCCGTAAGAAGGCCTCTACACTACAAAATTTGGCGTTCAAACACGGCCTGACGAATGCGTTATTAGAATCCCATGCCGTTAAACCGGAAATGGCAGACTGCGCAGCGATTAAAAGCCGCGTTACACGCTCCATGACCAAAACCCGTCTTGCCCGTGATGCTGCATTACGATTCTCAACCACACGACCTCGGCGACTTTTGCGGGTTTCTTTATAAGTGAATGGCCCCTCGTCGTGTTGCTTTCGTCACGCTGCATTACGTGAGTCATAGCGGTCTGTCGATTCAGTCGAACCAAACACGGTGATAGTAATGGTCAATCGCCGGTTGAGATACTCACGCCGAAGTCGGATTTTTGGTGGTGAAAGGCCTCACTAGATTAGTTATATAAAATATATCACTTGAAACATACAACCCTTGGCTGTTGCATTAACACGGCGTTTATTTCAAGGGATGGTCAGTGAAGTAGTCGTTATCACTCACCGCGGATCCACGGAGATGTATAAATCAGTGTGAAAGTATAGTTGTCATGACATAGTGAATAGAAGTCCCTCATGGGAGGATCCCGAATGCCCAAGGAGTTCGATGTCTACGCCAATTTGCTGAATATTCAGATTGCACTGCCCGGTGTACCCTTTGCCTAAAAGCGTTCACCCATAGTTCAATTAGCCACTGAGGCTTGTCCTCGTATCCCCAAGGAAGAACGAGCGCATGTGATAGCTGAGTTCGTCAACGACTATGACGACACCAAAAATCAGTGCGAGTAAAACGACCACCCTGTCGAATTGGTGGAAATTGAGGTAGGCCATGATGTAATATCCAATTCCACCGGCACCAACAATCCCGATCGCGGCGGCGTGCCGAATGTTGTATTCGAACATAAACATCGATTGACTGATCAGGGCGTTAATTGCCTGGGGGATGACCACAAACCGCAGCACTTGCAAGCGAGTCGCCCCCAACGCGGAAACCGCTTCCATGGGTTCGTTATCGAGCCCTTCAAACGATTCGTATTCGAGCTTCCCCACGAACCCAGCGGTGTACAGAGTGATCGCGAACACACCTGCCGCCGGCCCCGTTCCGATGAGAATCACGAAAATCACCGCCCAGAGGATACTCGGGAGGACGCGAAGGCCCGCCAATATCCACCGGGCCAGGAGATTGAGATGTCGTGGGAAGAGATTACGACTCGCCAACAGACTGATCGGAATGCTCAACAAAACACCAAAGAGCGTACCGAGGTATGCGATATAGAGCGTTTCGAGCAGCCCGCGAACGCCGACCCGAAGCACGCTCATTTCAGGCGGGATCGCCGCCCCGAATAAGAAACTCAGACCGTCGATACCTCCGGAGAGGTCAACTTGATGTAATTCGAGGACAACGATGCTCCAACCCGCGACGGCGACAAGAATGAGTAAGAGAATTGATCGGCTAAAATTCTGTAACTGGGTGCGCAAATATGCGATTGATATCGTTCGTTCGATGTTACTCATGTATCGTTGTCGTCTAAGCAGCCCGTGTCACTGGTTTGATCCCTTCTCCTCCAAGCGAAAGCACGGTATTCGAGATATCGTCGGCGATCTCGACATTGTGTTCGACGATGACGACAGTCATCCCCGTCTCCCCCTGAAGGTCTTCCAGACAGCGTACGATCGAGCCGGCAGTTTCGTGATCGAGTTCGGAGAGCATTTCATCTGCCAACAACACGTCAGGCTCTTGGACGAAGGCGCGAGCAATGGCCACCCGGCGCTGCTGCCCACCGGACAGTTCCTTGACCCGACTGCGTTCTTTGCCCGAGAGGCCGACTCGATCGAGCGCCTCTAACGCTTCGTTTTCGGCACCCTCGGGAAATCGCCCGAGCAAGCTTCTGAATCGTCCAAGCTCCGATAGGCGGCCGTGGAGCACGTTCCTGAGTGCGGATTCGTGGGGGACTAAACCGAGGCTCTGGGGGATGTAGCCCAACGTGCCAGCTGGGGGCGGATTTGGAAGCGTGCTCCCGAGGACCGTCGCTTCACCGGCAAGTGGGGGCAAGATGCCGGCGAGGGTTTTCAGGAGGGTGGTCTTGCCACAACCGCTCCGGCCGACGAGCGCTACCGTCTCACCATGGGGAACCGTAAACGAGAGGTCTTCCAGGACCTCATCACCGTTATACCCGACACAGAGGTCGCGACAGCGGATGGGTGGTTCGGTCATGATAGCGCTCTATCCATTAGTCGTCCAAATCGACGAAGTGATCCTCAATCCCGGGGAGGTGTGCGATCAATTCGCCGTAGGGACCGAGATGTTCACCAGATGTCGCTGATTCTAGGGCGTGAACATTGATCACCTCTTCCAAGATTTCTCGGCCCTCAGTGGAGTCATTGAGCGCGAGGAGTGCATCTTCGAGCAGCTCCCGTTCCCCTACTGTCGTTTCGGCTCCAGCCAGGATCGGATGGCTCGGGACTTCGGTGAATTCCTGCACGATCTCATACTCATCCACGTCGAGACACCAATCCTCGGCGTCGTCGCCCCCACAGTAGTCCTCGGGTGTGGTGCTTCGGCCGAACGCGATGTCCGCTTGCCCTTCTGATAGTGCCCGAAGCGCCCCGACGTAGCCGCCACCGACAATCGGATTGCCGAAGTATTCGTCCACGGCGTTTCGAATCGCCGTCACGTCGTCATTCTCATCAAATTCGACCAGCTTCTCCTGAACCAGATATGCGACGGGGATCAACATTCCGGCACCCTTCAGATCTCCGGTATGCGCGCTATCAACGCCTTTCGCATCGCGCATCGTCTCAATCCCGGTGTCCGAGCGGGTGTAGGCGGCGGCAACGTAATACGTCAGGCCTTCCTCGTCGGCCTCAACCGCGAGCGTCTCGAACCCGTACATGTTCCATCCGACCCACGCCGGGCCGCCGCCGCTCAAGTACGAGGCGTGTGCTTGGCCGGTGGCAAGCGCGCCGATCGCCGCACTCGGGTTGCTCACCCGGGTAATCTCGGTAGGAACCCCGGTTTCTTCCTCTATCCATTCGGCGAGTGGTTCCCACTCGCGTTCCACATCTTCCGGGGCATCTAGCGGTTCCGCTGCAATGACAAACTCGTCGCTTATGTCCGACTCGCCGTCGGGGTTGCCATCTCGTCCCTGATCACCGGATTCGTTGTCGTCGCCGAGACACCCGGCGAGCCCAGCTGCAACCCCGCCACCCAACAAGGTGAGTACCATTCGCCGGGGAACACCTACCACGTCCGCGCCAGGACCGCCTTGCATACCCCAATTTAGAGTGGTCTAAATTAAATATTTGTCGCCTCAATAATCATATTGTATCGAACCCATACTGGTTTTTAAATCGTCCTAATCAGTAAGATTGGGCCGGTTCAGAGACAGCAACCTGAATAAACTACGCTACTTCGTCTGGCAACGCGGCGGCTGCACCCCCGCCGGTCGATTCGAGTGTGTACAGGCCGAATGGCGCAACCTCCCGAATGACAAGTTTGTTCCGGGATTGATCCCGCGGTCGGAAAAGCATTCGAGAACTTCAGGATCACGATCACTCACCTGTTTTCTTTCAATCAGTGAATCTTCCTCACACTCCGAGAGTGCGGTGCCAATGGGTTGGTCCGGGAATTCGAGTGTCGAATTGGGGATCGGATCACCGTGAGTATCCGTCTCTGGATCGTCAATCGTCGCTGCAACGCTGGCCGCTAGGTCATCGCTTATGTGGTGTTCGAGTCGATCCGCTTCGTCGTGGACATCAGCCAACGAGTATTCGAGGTGTTCAATCAAATAGGTCTCAAGGAGCCGGTGATGTCGGACGACTTCGAGCGCGACCCGTTCGCCATCTGTCGTCAGGAAACGCCCTTGGACTTCTCTCGGTTGAGTAGCTCCCGCTCTTCGAGTTTATCGAGCATACTCGATACGGTAGGTGCCATCACGTCAAAGCGGTCTGCGATCGTTGACGTGCGACCCTCATTGTCAGTCTCTTACTCAAGGTGGTAGATCGCCTTAAGATAGTCTTCCATGACGGCGCTGAGCATCATTGACCATATTTGAAAAGTCGAATTTTTTAATCTGCCTCTCCAAAACCTAGTACACTCGTGAATTCATATTGGAATGGAATCTGATTTTGATGAATTCAAGGTCTGTTTGCATCTCTGGTATATTATCAAATACATGACCAACACCGCGAGATACCTCTAACGCTTCTGTTGTAATCGATCTAATACTCCTCACTCGGTTGCAGTTTTTAGCGGCGTTCAAGTCGGCGAGGATGAATAGCTCCATCTTGTCGCTGAAGGGGTAGCTCGAACAGAACTTGAGTTGCTGGAGATCGGGAATGACGTCGAAGGCTGGATGTGAGTCAAGGTGCGTTTCGATGGAGCGTTAGACGAACTTGCCAAGAGTTCGGGCGCTATGGATGTTCCGACCCCTGTGCCACCAGAGGAGGTTGAAGAAGTTCTCTCAACCCTCCGGTGCAGCGGAGATGCTCGACGGCTATGTCGATGTGGTAGAGGATGGTGGGACTGGGAAGGCCTCCGGCTGGCATATGTTGATAAGCAAGTTTCAAAGAGGACACGTCCCACAGAGCAAGTAGCGAATGCATCGCTCCGAAAACCCCAGGGACAAGCGCATCGTGACCTGCCACCAAGACGAAGCGGCAAACCCGATGTGTATTGAAAATATCGCTCTAGTGAGCTGAATCAGACACGAAATCGACACCGGTTACCTCGAATCGAGCCCCACCGGTCCCACCATCCGTTGCCTTGATCGACCATCCATGTGCATCGATGATCTCACGGACGATGGCGAGGCCGAAGCCAGTCCCCTCGGTGGAGGTGGAGAACCCGGCATCGAAGAGTCTCTCGACCGAGTCTTCCGGGAGGCCGACCCCATCATCTTCGAGGTACCATCCATCCTCGAGTGATCCGATGGTGATCATCGAGACGGTCTCTCCATGCTCGATGGCATTGCCTAGGAGGTTCTCAAGCGCCTGTTGTAGTCGTGTTCGATCAGCAACGATGGTCTGATCGACCTCGATAGAAAGCAACACCTCATTCGTATCGATGGTATCCCAGGCATCCTGACACACCGATGCAAGATCAACGATGGCTCGCTCACCGACTCGATCACCTCGTTCGGCCAACGAAAGCAGGTCATCAATCAGCTGCTCCATCCGTGCAAGTGCCTTCGCCGCTGCATCGAGATGTTCACTCGAGGTCTCAACCATCGCAAGCTCGATCCGGCCAGCCGCCACCGTGAGGGGATTGCGTAGATCGTGGGACACCACCGAGGTGAACTCGTTGAGTCGTTCGTTTCGGCGCTGGAGCTCGGATTCGTGTTCAATCCGTTCAATCGCGGTTCGCATGGCAGAGATAAGCAATTCTGCATGTCTGAGATCAACCTCGTCGAATGCATCTCGTTCGGTTGAGACCGCCTGGAACACCCCCCAATCACCGATTGGGATAGTCAAGCCAGATTGAATCGCATCCGAGACTGGTTTGCCCTCAGATACCTCAGACGCGGTGTTACTGATATCTGGCTCCTTCGACTGGTACACCTTGCCTGCGAGCCCCTCATCGGTCCTGAATGGTCGATCACCGACATCCAACGGTGTGTTCTCAGAAACGGCGATGATTTCGAAAAGCTCTGAATCAGGTGCCGGTGCGGTGATGGTACACCAATCGAATCCAAGAATCTCGACGGCTGCATCGATTGCGATCTGATGACATTCTGGCGTTGAATACGCTGCATAGAGGTCGTTCGTCGCCTGATGAAGATGCTCCAGATGAGACGAACGCTTGTTGAGCTCGTACTCGTACATCTTCTGTTCGGTGATATCGATGAGTGTGCCTGGAAATTGAACCGGTTCGCCCGCATCATCACATTCCACCCGTCCCCGAGCGTGTACCCAGCGTAGCTCATCAGCAGTGTTCCACACACGGTATTCGATACTGTAGTCATCACAATCATCGAGGGCAGTCTCGATGGCTAACCGCACTCGCTCTCGATCATCATCGTGTATCGAAGAGAAGAACAACGAAAGCTCAGCCCCCTCACGAGCTTGCGCTGGATCTACGCCGAATGTCTCCGCAAAGAGCGGATCGACCCAGAAATCGTCCTCCTGGACGAGCCACTGCCAGGTACCCACACTTCCAGCCTCGACTGCAGCTTCGAGCTGCATCTTGGCTTGAGTGAGCTCTCGCTCACGTTCCTTGCGAGCAGAGATATCACGCACATTGACCAGGATACCATCGATGTGTTCCTCATCCAGATAATCCCGCCCTCGAGCTCCGATCCATATTGGTTCCCCATCCGATCTGATCGCCCGGTATTCGATAGATACCTCCTCATCCTGTGATACCGCCTCAGAGAAGGCCGAAACGGCCAGCTCGATATCCTCTTCATGAACATATTCGAATGCGTTGGTACCGATGACAGCGGCTGGTTGGTACCCCATGACCGACTCTATCGATTGGGATGCATAGGTGATCGTTCCTTGTTCGTCGACGATGAGGACGTAATCAGAAGAGTGGCTGAGGATCGTCTCGAACTTGGTCCTGGCCTCTGTAAGTTGCGCAAATCGTTCCTCTTGGCTGAAGTGCTCATGAAGGAACCCGACCAGTGTCTCGATGAGGTCTTGTTCCTCTGAAAGGAACGGATCCTCCTCATCAGCAGCGGATTCAACAGCGATCGTCAGGGTGAGCAACTTGCCAGCGGCGGTAGTTGTCTCAGCACAGATGGTTGGATAGGTCTCATCGAATCCATCCGTTACGGCGAGAAGATCGCCATACCCAAGCTTCACAAACGTCCGTGTTGGGAACTGGAATGACTCAGGGAGTCGGTTCGCAAGCCGCTGAATGAGCGCATCCTCCGATAGGTCATCCTGCTCGACATAGGTGACGGTGTCCCTGATAGCGGTGAGTTCCTTGACCCGCTCTTGAATCGCTTGTTGCTGCTCGATACGTTCAGTGATATCCTGGAACTGAGAGACGATGGTGATCACTTCACCGCGATCGTCTGTGACGACTTGATTGTGCCACTCACAGATGATCTCCGTGCCGTCGCCACGGATATTCCGATTGATGCTGTGACCCCCACCCACATTCTCGAGCAGGTCGCCAACAATCGCATCCACCGAGGGTCTGGTGTCACCTGGTACGATTCGATTCCACGGTTCACCGATGACATCTGCCTCAGAGATACCAAGAATCTCCTCAGCAGCGTTGTTGACCCGACTGAAGTTGAAATTCTCATCCCATTCGATGATACCGATGGGCGATTGTTCGATGAGGAGGGAGAGGCGTTCTTGGCTCTCTTGAAGCGACCGGCGATCACGGTGCTGATCGACCGCATTCTGGATCCGATTGGCCAACACCGTATACTGACTTGTACCAGTAGATTTCTGTAGGTAATCGGTCACCCCAGCGGTGATCGCCTCGCTTGCGATCTCCTCGCTCCCTTTACCGGTAAATAAGATGAACGGAAGTTCAGTGTCCTGCTTTCGAACCTCGGTGAGAAACTCCACACCGGACACCCCCGGCATGTCGTAATCGGAGAGTACACAGTCGAACGATCGCGCTTCGAGCATGGATAGCCCCTCATCAGCAGACGATACCGACTCGATCTCAACAGCAGCCAGCTCGCGCGAAAGGAACTCGGCTGTTATGGAGCGCAATGACTCGTCGTCATCGACATGTAACAGCCGAATCCCGGGGCTCATACCTCCAAGATACAGATAATGAGCTAAAAAGGCTCCTGGAAAGTTATCATCGCGTATAATTGTGGTGAAACATCCTTCGAAATCGGTAGCAATCGCGCGGAGACGTGGATCGAACGCAGTTCCAGCCAGAATGTCACGTTGCTGGACGCATCAACAGACGGGATGAAATACCGTGAGGTTGTTGTTGCTGCATCCCACTCGCTACAGCGCTCACCGGCCGAATATACTCTTGATCGGTTGGAAGAACACGTTGAGCACAACCACGATGATGATCAAGGTGACGATGGCGAGCGTCACCTGTGGATCTCCATCCTCGATCACGTAATGATTGTAGAGTAGGGCGGCCAGGATGATTGCTACTGAGATGGCTAGACGGGCGATAAACAGGAGTAACCGTCTCGTCGAAACGGACTCGGTATTGGCTTCCACCATACGTTACTGATTGGACCTATACCGAGACTACCCAATTAATTGTTGTTTTTACGGCCTCCGAACGCGGAGTGGCGAAATCGGCCGGTTAGCATGGTTCAGGAACCGATTTTTTGAAAATCCGCCCAGTCATTGACCGGATCGGTACGTTCGCAGGTCATGCTACGAGCATCGATACCCGTCAATCGAGTCGATCGGACAACGGGATAGTAGACTGAATCATGAGCTCTCTCGTGCTCCACACGAGGGAGCTTCTTGAGAGCAGGTACCCAGTACCCAGGTTATCACGATCTACGTGCGTTTCCCAGTTGACTGGTAATCTGCCATCGCTCGTCGCAAGAGAATCAACGCCATCCAGTAATTCACCACCACCCCTAGTGCACCGGTGAACGCTCCCAACAGTGGATCGACCTGCACCATCATGATGGTGGCAGAGAAAGTCACCCCGAGGGTCAACATGAGGGTGAAGCGACGTTTGAAATCCATATTTGCCGTATGTGACCAGGGTATTTGATACCCGACCTCAGCCGACGACCTGGTTCACGAGGTCTCGACCGTCATCGATCCGTGTCAGATTCTCCCCGACCAGTTCCGCCACCGATTCATGATAGAATGGGAAGAGAGCTGAGACATGTGGAGTCAT
>SKSH01000216.1 GCA_007118075.1 Halobacteriales archaeon | reverse complement strand
CCGTGGGGGTTCCCCGGTTGCGACCTCTGGATGCGTCAACAGGTAGGTTCCAGAGATGTGGTCCTGGATGGCCCCGATGATGTTCTCACCGAACCGTGGCGAGAGGATCTGCTCTTGGACGCGCATCAGTACACGGGCTTCAGCCCGAGCTTCCTCGTTCTGCAGCGCATGCATGTTCATCTCGTCACCGTCGAAGTCAGCGTTGTATGGGGGACAGACGACTGTGTTGAGCCGGAAGGTGTTATACGGCATCACCACGACCTCGTGGGCCATGATCGACATGCGATGCAGGGAGGGTTGCCGGTTGAACAGGACGATATCACCATCGATGAGATGGCGGTTGACCTCCCAGCCTGGTTCGATCTTCTCGCTGAGTTCCTCGCAGTTCTTCTCGGTGACCTTCAGCCGACGTCCGTCGGTACGTCGCACATAGTTGGCACCTGGATGTCCCTCAGGGCCGTTGGCAACGAACCGCTGTGCCCGCTCGAGGTTGCGTTCGTTGACATGCATCGTCTGCGTCATCTCGGTCGCGACGCGTTCGGGTACACCGACCTCATTGAGGCTGAGTGTCGGATCGGGTGAGATCACGGTCCGTGCAGAGAAGTTGACCCGTTTCCCGGATAGGCTCCCTCGGAAACGGCCCTCTTTCCCCTTGAGTCGCTGGCTCAATGTCTTCAGTGGCCGACCCGAACGATGTCTCGCCGGTGGGGTCCCACTGATCTCATTGTCCATGAACGTCGTCACGTGATACTGCAACAGCTCCCAGAGGTCCTCGATGATCAGCTGCGGTGCGCCAGCCTCACGATTCTCCATGAACCGCTGGTTGATCCGGATGATGTCGACCAGTTTGTGGGTGAGATCATCCTCCGACCGCTGACCATTGTCGAGCGTAATCGAGGGACGTGCGGTCACCGGTGGGACTGGCAACACCGTCAAAATCATCCATTCCGGCCGTGACCGGACCGAGTCGATACCGAGTGCCTCGACATCCTCATCTGGGATCCGCTCGAACCAATCGCGGATATCACTCGGCATCAGCTTGTTCATGTCCTCCTCAGTGAGGTCGATATCGAGTGCCTTTTCGAGTCGCTTGCGGTCACTCTCTGCAGGACGGAACTCTCCTGAGAGCACCTGGTTGATCCGCGAGAGTTCAATCCCGGTCTCCTCTGCGAGCTCCGGTGGAGCGATCGGTTCCTCACCCTCGTGCATCGCGGCGGCGATGCGTTCGGGGTAATCGCTCGCGAGGACGCTTTGAATCTCGTAGTAGGTGGTCGGCTTCTCGTGTTGGATGTCGAACTGCTGCTCACCGCAGAATGGACAGAAATCCGTCTTGCGTGCCTGGCGGATGGCCGCCTTTGTGACCTCGGTGAGGTCCTGATCGAGTGAGTGAGCTCGTTCGAGATCATGCTCGAAGTCGACTCGCTGATCCTCATCGAGCAACAACCGAGAGCAGTTCCGACAGGTGCCCCGGAGTAACCGCCTGATGAGCTTGGTGAACCCGACGTGAATCACCGGTGCTGCCAGTTCGATGTGGCCGAAGTGACCATTACACTGCCCTGAATGCTTACCACAGGTCTTGCATTCGAGACCGGGATCGATGACGCCCAAGCGGGGGTCCATCAATCCCATGTCGATTGGGAACCCATCGTCGTCGTATGTGTCGGCGGTGATGACCTTCGTGGCACTCATGTCGCGATACTCTTCGGGATTCATCAACCCGAATCGGATCGAGCTGATCTCTTTGGGGGTGGTTATGGCTACCATGGTTAGACGGCGTCGTCGAGGACAAGTCGGGGGGCGATGCCCAGCGCCTTCATTTCGTCCAACAGTAGTTTGAACGCATAGCTCATCTCGATGCGGTGGATGTCGGTCTCCTCACCGCAGTTGGGACAGTAGACGTAGTTCCTGGTGATGTTCTCGACGGCGGTCATCCCACACTCGCCGCAGATATGGATGAATTCGCGGTCGGATTCATCCAACAACCGCTCCTTGAGCGCCATCGCGGCACCGTGCCCAATGAGCACGTCACGTTCCATCTCACCGACCCTGAGACCACCCTCACGGGCTCGCCCCTCGGTCGGTTGACGGGTGAGCACCTGGACCGGGCCACGAGATCTGGCATGGATCTTGTTTGAGACCATGTGGTACAACTTCTGATAGAAGATGGTACCAACGAAGATCTCGGCTTCGACCCGCTCGCCGGTGATCCCTGAGTACATGACCTCCTTACCGCTTGGATCGAAGCCATGCTCGATGAGTCCCTCACGGAGGGCGGCCTCGTCCTCACCGGTGAAGGCGGTTCCATCGACCCGTCGACCCTCCATCGAGCCGACCTTCCCACCCAGCATCTCGAGCACGTGACCGACGGTCATCCGCGATGGCAGGGCATGTGGATTCAAGACGAGGTCGGGGACAACACCCTCCTGGGTGAAGGGCATATCCTCCTGTTGGGCAATGAGACCGACTACTCCCTTTTGACCGTGTCGGGAGGCGAACTTGTCACCGAGCTCGGGGATGCGCTCATCACGGACACTGATCTTCGAGAGCTTCGACCCATCCTCGCCCTCCATCAGGGTGACCGTATCGACGATACCAGATTCACCAGATCGCATCGTGACGCTGGTCTCACGCCGACGCTGTGGACTGAGTCCACCCATCTCATCAGGTTCCTCGAGGAACCGAGGTGGGCTGGTTTTCCCGATGAGAACGTCGTTCTCACCGACAATCGTCTCTGGATTGACAAGGCCATCCTCGTCGATGTGGTTGTACGCATCCTCACCCCGTGCACCGCGAACATCCTGTTCAGGAATCTCGAAGTGGTCTTCCTGGCCACCGGGATAACGTCGCTCTTCACCCTCGTAGGTTCGGAAGAAGTGCGAACGAGCCAGTGCCCGATCGACCGATCCCTGATTGAGCACCAGCGCGTCCTCAACGTTGAATCCCTCGTAACTCATCACGGCGACGACGAAGTTCTGGGCGGCAGGCCGATCGTCGTATCCGATCTGTTCTGTCGTCTGCGTCTTCACCATCGACAGTTGAGGGTAGTGAAGGAGGTGTTGTCGTGTATCCGGCCGAATCCGGTAGTTCGCCGATGGGAGTCCGAGTGCCTGCTTGATCATCCCAGCACCCATGGTGATACGTGGGCTGGCGTTGTGCTCTGGATACGGGATCATCCCGGCACCGACCCCGAACATCAGCTGGGGATCGATCTCGAGATGGGTGTGATCCTCGCTGAGATCATCGACATCGACGGCGACAAGCAGGTCGCCCTCCTCCTCTGCGTCGATGTACTCGATATAACCGTGTGCCACCAGGTCCTGGAACCCGATCTCGCCGGCCTCCAGCGCCTCGAGTTCGTTCTCGGTGATGACAGGCTCCCCATCACGGATCACCAGAAGTGGCCGTCGGGCTCGGCCGGCATCAGCATTGATGATGACCTCGTTCGTACGATCGTTGAGCGAGACATTCACCATCTCGCTGATATCGCCTCGTCGGCGTGCGAGTCGAACATTCTGTGCAAGTTTCTCTGGTTCGGGATGCGTCCCGACCAGACTCCCGTTTACGTAGACCTTCGCTTCTCGTGCTTGACTCATAATCAATCAGCCTCCGACGGTTGGGTGGGTTCCTCGATCCGCCTGACTCCCTCGACACCCAACTTGGCGAGCTCGCGTTTGAGCTCGTTCGTATCAGTGACATGCTGTGAGAGCTCCATGGACTGTGCGAAGTTCTTCACCAACCCACAGTTCGGGCCCTCTGGAGTTTCCGATGGACAGATCCGACCCCATTGTGTGGCGTGAAGGTCACGAGCCTCGAAATGGGGTTGACTGCGAGACAGTGGGCTGCGTAGCCGGCGGAGATGGCTCAAGACCCCCATGTGGTCGGTCCGGTCGACCAACTGGCTGACACCACTTCGGCCGCCGACCCAGTTCCCGGTCGCGATCGGGTGTTCCAACCGTTCAGTGAGCACGTCTGAACGGACGACGGTCGATACCTGCAATTGACGATTACGCATGTGTGCTCGTTCAAGCTGATACTTGACGTCCCTGGCCAGTTTGTTCAACGCGGTCCTGAACAGATCTCGCATGAGATCACCGCTCACCTTGAGCCGCTTGTTCGCGTAGTGATCCTTATCGTCCGGTTCTCGACGCTCGAGGGCGAGTTCGAAGCATGCCTCGGCCATCCGGCACAGATACAGGGCTTTGTTCATCCGTACCTCTTCCTCATCCAGTTCATCCTCGTGGAGATGTGGGAGGAGGTAACGATCGATCACGTAGTTCGCTCGCTTGAGCTGGTAGTTCTTCCCCTGGCCACTTGCCACCCGCTGACCGAGGGTCTCGATGGCCTCCTCGGTAGTGTTGACCTCGGCAGCCTCGAGGTTCTCCAGCATGTATTTCACGAGCTCAGGATCGTCCGATACCCGGTGGACGATCTCCTCATCCGATTCGAGGCCGAGCGCTCTGACAAGCGTGACGAAGTTGATCGATCCGCTGACACTCGGAAAGCTGACCTCAAGGAGACCATCCCTGGTTCGCTCACAAAGGACCAATGCCCGGTAGCCACGTCGTTGTGAAAAAGTCTTGGCAATCTCAACACGATCGCCGTACTTCGTGTCGTATTCACAGAGAATTTTGTTCGGAGCGAGATCCTCACTCGTCATTAGGACGCGTTCTGACCCATTGACGATGAAGTAGCCGCCTGGATCTGCGGGATCCTCCCCGATATTGATGAGTTCTGCATCACTGAAATCAGCGATGTTGCATTTGGATGATCCGACCATGATCGGCATGCGGCCGATCTTCACCTCCTGATGGTCAACCACTCGGTCTTCCCCTTCGTGTGGATCGCCCTGTACGATGCTCATCTCCATGAAGACCGGGGCAGAATAAGTGATGTTCCGTAGTCTGGCTTCCTGTGGATACAACAGCTCTTCACTCCCATCTGCCTCTCTCACCCGTGGAGTTACGATCCGGACCTCTCCCAGCTCGATCCACACCGGCTCCTCACCCTCCTTGTCACCGATATCGGTATCAATACGACCCTTCTCGTGGACGACCTCCTGCATGCCGCGCTCGAGGAACCCGTTGAATGAACGGAAATGGTGTTCTGCGAGTCGCTCTTCGGCGAAAAAGTTCCGAGACAGAAGTCGTCGATGATTGTTCTTCATCACTCGATCACTAGCCGGTAGACGTACGCGGTGTCGGTTGTCCGCGAGTCTCGGGTGATCTCGATGACATCTCCGATCTCCGCCCCCTCAGGGAGTGCGGTGTCGGATACACGGATCTTTGGGAGATCCGTCCGATCGATATGATACTCGGCGAAGAGGTCCTCGAGCTCCTCCTCGCCCATGACGCGATGCTCCGGTACTAACGTGTGGGCGTGTACGTTGACCATGGGTGGGGTGGTACTGCCGACGCAAAAGCGACGGGCACGGGATACTTGGGTTTGTTTAATGGGGGCAATACTTAACCCTTGCCAACGCGACCTGCCAGCGGAATGCGCCCCGGCCTTTGGAAAGCCTTAATATCATCTTGAGGATAGGCTGGGTTGCTGTCGAGCCCGAATGGTGTAGTGGCCCATCATACGACCCTGTCACGGTCGTGACGCGGGTTCAAATCCCGCTTCGGGCGCTTTCTCCGGAAATTGACGTACAATGGTTATGATCAAGTTGTCTGTCGTCTTGAGAGGAGGGAGTAGGCGATGACCGCGAAACCAACCAGGATGAGCAGGCCTTCGAGGAGAATCCCATCGGCGAGCTCGACATCGAGAACGTTGTAGACCACCCCAGCAAGGAATGTTCCGAGTGTGATGATACCAAACCCAACCGCGAGTAGCAACAGGCCGCGGTCCTCCGTCCGGCGGTATGCTCGATATGACATGAGGGTCACGAAGCCACCGAGAAGGAGGATTCCCGTCTTGACCAGCGACACCAAAGTGATGATTCCGACGTCACCGAAAAGATCGTGAGGGCTCATACTTCCTTGCCCACCTCCGTCCATAGCTGCGCGAGGCGTTCGTCTGCGGTCCGTGCGGGCGCCACGATATCGACTCCGAGATAGCCTGTTTCAGTATCTCTCGTCACGGTGATTGCTGAGAAGGCAACCGCGTACTCGTTCGCATGGTGGCCATCCCGCCTGATTCGTGTCTGCTGGGTCAAGAGGTCGGTGGACGTCAACATATCTAGTTTCCTGTAAAGTGTCGATTCAGGGATCTCACATTCGTTCTGGAGCTCCTGAGCGGTCATAGGCTCGGTCAAGGTCTGGAGTATCTCCCGGGCATCGTCATCAGCGAGTGCTTGGAGGACCGCAGATGGCTCAGGTGGGTCCTCAGAGGCATATGGATCCCGGACCATCAACCGGAACCGAGGTTCGATGGTAGGTTAAATCGCCCGTTTATACTTGATCGTCGATTCACCCCACTCACACCAATCAATCCGACCAATCGAGCCACTCGAGTTCCCACCCCGGACGGGTACGATCGGCTGTCTGTGCTCGCTCGATATCCTCTCTCATGGTCCGGTTTCGCTCGATTGCACCGGCTTGCTCTCCCTCGACGAGCAACGGTTTGAATCTGACCGATGGGCCCTCTCGGAGGGGCCCTAATGGATTGAAAGCAACCAGCCGCTGTGGGCGGACACCGAGAGGTATGACTAGCCTACCATCCGGTGCCAACTGGTCGAGCAGGGGCCGCGGAGGCTCGACAGCGGCTGCCTCGACGAGAATTCGATCGTACGGTGCATATTCGGTGAGACCGACCGCACCATCTCGGCAGTCGACCAACACCTCCCGATAGCCAGCTCGAGCCAGGTTCTGTCGGGCGATGATTACGAGTTCCCGATCGATATCGATCGCGTGTACCTCGGCTGCCTCACTGAGTTCGGCAGCTACTGCAGCGGTGTAACCGATTCCGGCACCAACGATCAGCACTGAATCCCCTGAATTCACCTCGAGCGCTTCAAAGAGCGTCGCCACCAACCTCGGGGAGAGGACTGTACTACCCCGGAGCTCGTGTTGGACATCCTCATAGGCACGTGGGCCGTCGATGAATTGATGGCGGGGTACCTCTCGCATCGCCACCGAGAGGTTACCACATGTGAGACGGCCCTTCGCCTCGGACTCGAGGCTATCGACCATATCCTCACGCAGTACCGCCGGATCCATATGGGTCTGCTTCGGCTGGATTGTAATGAACTTCCCGCCGTTCACCTATCATCTGAACGAATCTGCACGAATCGGACACCACCGTGTGATCGTCTATCCACGATCGCTCCATCCTCGATGATCACCTCGATCAGTTCCTGTTCGAACCTGCCAACCGGTGCGAACACGCGGCCACCGTCGGAGAGCTGGGCGATCACGGCTTCAGGGATGTCGCAGACTGCACAGGTGAAGTAGGCCGCATCATACGGCGCATGCTCTGCCCAGCCTGCAGCCCCATCACCCACCCGGATTGAAATCCCTCCATAACCAAGTCGGTCCAATCGATCCCTCGTGCTTGTGGCAAGGTCCGGTGACACCTCGACAGAGAACACGTTCGTTGAACCGACGACCTCTGCAGTCACCGCCGCATGATAGCCACATCCGGTTCCGATCTCAAGTACTCGATCGCCACGTTGTAGCTCGAGGAGGTCAACCATCATCGCGACCATGTGTGGTGCAGAGATCGTCTGACCGTCGCCGATCGGGAGTGGACGATCATCATATGCTGCGGTTCGTTGGTCTTCAGGAACGAACTCGTGTCTCGGGACTGCCCGGAGTGCATCTGCAGTGGTGCGTCGATCATAGTACTTCTGACGCTCGAGTCGGTCCACCATCAGACGTCGCGCTGTCTCGAAGTCCTCTGGTGGCATGCCTACCAGGGGTCTCGCCTGACGGGATGAGCTGGTCGAGCATAGATTCGCTCAAGATCCATGGCCATCGATTCATCGCCCACAGTATCGAGGGTCCGAACACCGTCCGGTGTGGTCGTTTCTCGAAGCAATAATCCAGTCACCCGAACGACGGTACCATCAATTCTGAACTCATCACCGACCGAGACCGTCTCATCTCCGGGAAGCTGCTGCCTGGCAGACCATGAGGATCCTCCGCCACCACGAGCAGGATTGACTGTGACGTTCACCGAGACGTTGCCGATATCCCTGGTCCAGAGCGTCTCAATCTCTCCGGCACGATGGCGTTCATGTCGACCGCCAGACTGATCCTCAATATCGGTGAGCTCGACGCTGTAAACCGCCTCCTCAGTATCCACAACGAATCGATCACCCACCTCCAAAATCGCCTCATCCGGGAGATCCATCGTCGCCGAGACCGATTCACCATCCTGAGAGACAATGGTGCGAACCGCCCGCACCGTCGGTGAGTCTTCGGCAGTCGACGTATGGACATGTCCGCATTCACCGCACCGAACCGTCGCCTGACCACCAGGTGAGAGGACCTCGTGAATCGTCTCGTGGTTCGGCGAGCAAGCTGGGCAGGTGACGCCGACCTGGTCGCCCGACTCGATCATTGTTTGGCCATAACCGGTGGAGGCGTAAACGTCCTTCCAATCACCGGGGTGTTGGTAGGACGACCGGTCTACCGTCGGCTTCGAGTGATGGATCTCTGATTACCCCATCGAGATGGATCGGTGCTTCGACGTCACCGCCAATGCCCGCATCATCACCGATGGCGATATGGATGGTACCGGCCGCCTTCTCGTCCAATAGCACTGAGCCGACCAGCTCGTTCACTCCGACGTTCGTGCCGATACCTAGTTCTGCAACATTGTACGCGGCATCACCGACCGATTCGGCAGCTCGCTCCACGGTCTCGCGTACTGCTTCATCGGAGATACTGGTGACAAGTCCATCCTCGATGATCAACTCGATAGGGTCGTCGAGCAATCCGTACGGTCGCATGGTTCCATCGATCACCACTCGACCGTCTGCTCCTTCTGGACTGATGAACACCTCACCGGCAGGGAGGTTCGAGAAGTCGCCGGGCT
>SKSH01000180.1 GCA_007118075.1 Halobacteriales archaeon | reverse complement strand
CACTGGCCTCTCGACGCTCGCAGATGGCACAGAGTCCGGCCACACTCATGGCGTCTGTACGGTGTCTATCCAGAAATAGCCGGGTGTTGCGCTCAATCCACACCAATCCTTTTACCCAGCCGTTGCCTACGCGACAGCGATGGCCCTGGAGCGGGCTCGTCTTGAACGGGCCCTCGAAACGGGGGAGTCCGCCGATGGCAACGTGGAGTTCAAAACCCGACTCGACCCCGAGGTTCACCTCTCTGATGGACGCTTTGAGAGCCTCGCCGCACAGCTGCGCCACCGAGTCCTCTCCGGTGATGGTGAGGCACTGTACGTCATCGGGGTGACCGATGCTGGTGGCCTAGCGGGAATCGAACCTGATGCCTTCTCTGAGTCGATGGATGTCCTCAGCCTCATCGCACAAGAGGCAGATGCACACATCGCCTCCGTCGAGACCCGTGGCATCGGTGGTGGACTGGTCGGTATCGCCACCATCGTCGAGGGGCGGACCTGGCCGGTCGACGATGAACATCTCGTAATCGGCACCGCCGGTCATGTTGACCACGGGAAGAGTACCCTCGTTGGGACCCTCGTCACGGGTGAAGCTGATGACGGCCAAGGGGCAACCCGAGCCTACCTGGATCGCAAACCACACGAGATCGAGCGAGGACTGTCGGCGGACATCTCGTATGGGGTCTACGGCTTCGAGGGTGATGACCCGGTCAGGCTCGACAATCCGGATCGGAAAACCGATCGAGCCAGCGTGGTCAAACGATCAGATCGGGTGGTCTCCTTCGTCGATACCGTCGGGCATGACCCCTGGCTCAGAACCACCATCAGAGGGATCGTCGGGGGGAAACTCGATTACGGGCTCCTGGTGGTTGCTGCTGATGATGGGGTCACCGCGACCACCCGAGAACATCTCGGTATCCTCCTGGCGACCGATCTGCCGACGATCGTCGCCGTCACCAAGGCAGATTTGGTGTCCGAGCCCCGCATCGA
The DNA here is from genome assembly GCA_007118075.1 of Halobacteriales archaeon. GTDB lineage: Archaea > Halobacteriota > Halobacteria > Halobacteriales > SKSH01 > CAZXER01. The sequence continues at coordinate 8,004 of SKSH01000180.1, read as the reverse complement.
AGAGGTGCTCGAGGAGGTGGAGCGGACGCTGCGAGGGGTCGGGCGGACACCGCTCCCGCTGGCACGCCATGGCATCGAGACGGCGATCGACGAGCTTAGCGACAGTGTCGTCCCGATCGTTGTCACCAGTGCGGTCGAAGGGACCGGTCTCGATGAGCTCGATGCGCTGTTCCATCAGCTCCCGAAGCGGGCCGGGGAAGACGGTGAGTTCAGGATGTACATCGACCGAGTGTACACCGTAACCGGAGTTGGGCCAGTCGCATCCGGCACAATCAGATCAGGCGCAATTGAGGCAGGGGACCGACTCAGCCTCGGACCAACGGCAGATGGCCGCTTTATCGAGGTCGAGGCACGGTCGATCGAGATGCACTACCACCGTGTCGACCAAGCAGAGGCGGGACAGATCGTCGGTATCGCCCTCAAAGGGGTGGCCAGTGAGGAGCTCAAGCGCGGGATGGTCCTCATGCCGGTCGATACTGAGTCGACACCGGTCAGGTCGTTCGAAGCAGAGGTGATGGTCCTTAATCATCCGACCAAGATCACTAATGGGTACGAACCGGTCGTCCATCTCGAGACAGTGAGTGAGGCAGCCCGATTCAAGCCGACCGACTCGCATCTGCTCCCAGGCGATTCCGGTCGGACGCGTATCACTTTCAAGTTCCGCCCGTATCTCATCGAAGAGGGCCAACGATTCGTCTTCCGGGAGGGAAAGAGCAAGGGTGTCGGAACGGTCATCGCTGTCGAGTGACCCTTCTGGCGGTTGGTTGATGTTGAACCCATTCATGTCAACAAACCTATCGAAGAGTTCTTCAGTAACAGATATTACAGAAATATAATTCTACTTACATTTATGGGGAAGGACCACTTGCATCTGAACTGAATGGTATCACTCGAAGATTTGAACCAAGAGGCCCATCATCACGGACCAACCGTGGATGAACCACAGTTCATCTCACTCAGACAGGCTGGGGCCATCCTCGATACGCTATCGGTCGAGACGAGGCGGGCGATCATGCGAGAGGTGTGTGCCGACCCGGCGAACCCAGCTGCGATCGCAGGGCGGCTCGGTCTCTCTGTACAGAACACCAGCTACCATCTCGAGAAGCTTGAGGAATCTGGGCTCATCGAAGTCGTCGGGACGAAATACTCGAATCGTGGGCACGAGATGGAAGTCTTTGCACCCTGTCGATCAGCCATCGTCATCGAGATCGGTGAATCTGAATCTTCAGCCAGGGAATTCCTCCAGGGCGGCGGTTCCGACACCACCGAGCAAATCGCCACTGACGGTGGACGACAGCAGGCGAGCACACAATCAATTCCAAGAAACAAACCAACCCCGAAGTGACAACGAGCGTAGTCACACGATGATCTCCGTTCGGCACGCAGCACCAACAGAGTTCGCGACTCTCGTCGAAATCCTCATGACTGCGCTGGACCGAGGGACGATGGAACCTGCAACCGCTGCAGCATCCGCTCCAGCAAAGCTCGACGAGACCTTACTTGATCGCGAAGGATGCGACGTGTTCGTCGCAGAGCGAGATGGCCGACCGGTCGGTGGTGGAGTGGTGTACCTTGAGGAAGAACCACTCTCACTCGTCTTCATCGATCAGGTCACCAATCAGTCGGAAATCAGACTCGAACTCATCGAGCATATCAAGGAGACAACCGGTCGTATCTCGGTGACGGTTATCGTGGTGTGAGGGAGGATACTCGCCCAGGTCGACAGGAGCACACCAACTCCATGTCCCAACGTGCCCAATAGAGTTATTCACAGTCGGTGGGTGGTGGGAGATATCGCATGGAGATCTTGCGCCGGGTGGCGGCTGAGCAACGGCAGAACATGCTCAGCGACGAACCGATCACCACCCCCGAGGATTTCACCGAACAAGCCCAGTCGGTAGATGCTGAGAAGACTTTCGCGACGAGTCGGTCCGGGACACCTGCACCGTACGATAATCTGGAGAAAATTGCGGCGAATTGTGCAGATGCCGAGGCATTGCTGGGCATCCAACCAGAGGATACCATCCTCAATCTCCTCGCGGGCGAACCACATCTCTCGGGATATGCAGCAGTCGTTGGAGCAGAGTCACTCGGGGCAACGATCCTCACCGAGCACGCAGGCCAGTATGAACACGTTATCGAAGCCGGATTAGCTGAATCGGTCTCGGTGATCATCTCCATCCCCTCACTCGGTGTCACGCTCGCCGATGAGATCGCTTCTGAGTTCGGCGATCCAGCCTCGATATTCCCCAACCTGCGACTGGGACTGTTCGGTGGAGAGATGCTAACCAGTGGATTGCGGACCGAGCTCGAGGATACGTGGGGGATCGATGAGACGAGAGAGTTCTATGGATCATCTGAGACCGGCCTGCTCGCCGGTGCGACTGATCGATCCCGACGGCTCGTCCCGCTGCTCAACCACTTCATCATCGAACTCGAGGGGGAGGACTCCATCATCGATATCAGAGCGGTCACCGAACCGGTTGAGGGTTCGATCCTCATCACCGACCCCGACCGAGCAGCCGTCGATTTGATTCGCTATCGTCAAGGGGATCGAATTCGCGTCTATCCTGATGACCCACTACCAAGGATCGAGGTCATGGGACGAGCAGACAATGCGGTCAACCTCGCCGGTGCACTGATCCACCCTGGTGACATCCATGAGGCGGTCGAGGAGGTGTTTGGACCAGAGGTCCTTGGGATTCCTGCCATCGATGATGACTCGGCTACAGATGCATTGACGGTGCTCGTCATCGGTGCTGAGGAGGAACGAACTGACTCGCTCATTGCAACCCTCCACGATCGCCACGGAGCACTCGCTCATGCGTCTGCTCACTCGTCCTCCCCTCTCGTCTCCGTCGTCTACGCCGACTCGATCGAGCAGGTCACCACCGTGAACGCAGATGAGGTGCGATCATCACAGGTGCTCCACGGCGACAAACTGATCGAGGATTGAACGATCAACGAGCAACATCGACAACGTTGAGTGATTCATCCACGGTGAGTGCGATCGAATGATCATCAACATGGTAGGTGATTCGTGCCTCGAGCGGGTCGGTCGAACGTACCTCCTCGTCGAACTGATGGATCATCCGACGGAAATCAGGGCTCTTGGGTGCAACCGGATCGAGACCGTGTTCGATCATGAACGACCTGAGTTCGAGGTTTGCCACCAATGCCGTCCCGAGCGAGATTGCCGAATCGAAGACACAGTTGGTACATCCCATCCAATAAAGCACCGCGAACCGGCGGTCGCATGCACTGCAAAGTCCATCTGCCGTGTCGTGGTTGATACAGACGTCAACCCCATCACCGAGTGGTGCGGAGCAGCTGGGGCAGATCCCACTGGTTGAGGTGACAATCTCAGCCATGGTCCATCTCGCCGAGGCATAGAGCACCTCCTCTGGTGACCGACCTTTAATGCCAGCGGGCGGCAGCCATGCGTACCAAAGTCGATTCCGCTCTGACGGGGGAACATCAGCCTCGATATCGTCGATACCACCATACATCCCAGGACAGTCCGTGCAGTATACGCCGATTTGGCCATCGCGGTACTCCATCTCGATCGGTGTCGAGTGGCAGAAGTGACACGCCCAATCGATCTGAGTCCGTTCGATCACCGGGGTTTCGGTGACGGCACCAGAGAGGACTGCCTCAATCACCCGCTCACCCGGTCGTTTCAGCCGGTAACCAGCATCATCTTGCTCGACAAAGTGTCCTGAGAGCTGGTTAAGGTGATAGTTGAACCGACCAGGATCATCGACTCCAACCTCGGTGCGAAGGTCAGAGAACGGGAGCGATGTCTCAGCATCTCCGAGAATCCGCAGTATATCGATCCGGATGCCATTCCCGAGGGCGCCAAATGCCTCCTCAGGAGCCAAAGTTGAACCGGTGATATCCGGTCCGTTACCCCCCATACCTATGAGCTCTTCGAGAGGGACAGATAAACACACCGAGATTGCTACCTTCTACCAAGGATCGCCGTCTACGATCGGTCGACATCGAAACTGCCGTCGGCTTCCGTCACGAGTCCGAACAGGACGGCCCAATCTAGGAGCGCTTCGGTTCGATCACGCCACGTCGACTCCCAGGTGCCTGGATTGCGATGAAGTTCCCAGTTTGGGACGATCGATCGTACCAGCTCAAAAATCTGATCGACATCGGCTGGACCTGCTTCCTCGAGGTGTGAGAGCACCTCCCTGACACCGAAGACACGAGCAACGAACGCCTCAGCGAGTACCGCCACTTCGATTGGCATACCGGTCCTTACATAGCCGAGCTTCCCCTCCTCGGCGAGGTCGAGGGCCCGGAGGAATGCCAGCCAGGTCCTAGCCTCATCCTTATTGACTGGTTCAAGCCGTGAGGCGAGGCGAACACAGCAGCTCTCCTCCGGTTCTGGGACAAGTGGCACCGCTTGGCTCGCTTCCTCGAGGAATGTCAGTGAATCCGGTGCCGGTGGGATCGACTTGAACCTCATCGTGAGAATAGTTCGACGAGCCGTTCGGTATCCCGTTCACCGACGGTGGTCCCAAGCCCCCGCTCGTCGCTTATCGTCACCGTGGCTGGGGAGGATTCACCGACGGGGAGTTTCGTTAAGGTGCCTTGATCGATTTCTTCTGAGACACTGACGAATACCCGAGCGCCTAGTGTACAACACATTTCTGCCGCTTGTTTCGGGTCCCCAACCCCCTGGCCGGTCGGTGGAATCGGTACCTCCACGAGTAGTTCCTCCGGTGAATGACCGAGGGTCATCAACGTGGTGATGGACGATTCGAGCGCATCCGCAGCCGCATCGACGCCCCAGGCAATGCTGCCTGGTGAGATGGTGACGAGATAGAGCTCATCCGGATCGACATCGAGCGTATCGGCGATGGTGGTTGCCTGTTCTGTTTCGATTGGAGCATCCACGACCACCACAGCGACGGCGAACGGGTCGACATATCCAGCCAGCGCTGGACCACTCACAATCAGCTCATCGATTGATTGCGTCGTCGCATTCTCTGCCACCAGTGTTGGATGGCTGGTCGTCGCCTCAAGAACGGGCCACGTGTGGCCACCAAACTCACCAACACCTATCTCTGCCGCGAGCAATCCGCCTCTCCGAAGTGTGGCGAGTAACAAGCCGGCATCGAAGCTGCCCGGAGCAGCAACACCGGCATCGATGATGGTCGTCCCTGTCTCAAGCCGCTCTGCTTGGGTCCTCAGCTCATCCGCAAAATCGATAGCCTCATCGGCGAGTTCCAACGCGGTCCGGCCGATAGTTGGAGACAGATCATCGCTCATACCACCAGGATACGCCGGTGTGGGACTAAGACGCTTCGAGAGAGATTCGCGGTGGATAGACCAAATCATCGATGATGAACAAACGCTCTTATGAGGGGGTCGTTCGTACCTCCGAACAATGGCTCAAGAAGCCGATTTTACCCATCCGAACCATCCGTCAGTCGACCAATCCGACCGAATTATCCCTCGTAACCTGCGTCAGACCGGTGATCCGGGAATCGAGCTTTTGATCTCGACACGGGTGCGTAAGTCTCCATTCTGGCATCTCTCCGTCGAAGAAGGTGCCTGGCGAGCGACCGTGTACAACCGGATCTATCACCCACGCGGCTACGTGCCACGTGAAGATGGTGGCCCGATGGCCGAGTACGAACCGCTGACCAACAGTGTAACCCTCTGGAATGTCGCTGTCGAGCGCCAGATTCGGGTCAAGGGCCCCGATGCCGAGGCGTTCTCGAACTATGTCATCACTCGTGATGCCACTGAGATCGACGTCATGAAGGGTCGATATGTTATCCTCTGCAACGAGAAGGGCGGTATCCTTAACGATCCCATCCTCCTGCGACCAGAAGAGGATGAGTTCTGGTTCTCCATTTCGGATTCGACGCTCATGCAGTGGCTACAGGGTGTCAACGTCGAGGCTGGCTTCGACGTCGAAATCGACGAGATCGACGTCTCCCCGATGCAAATCCAGGGTCCACTCTCAGAAGATGCCATGATCGATGTCGTCGGCGAAGAGGTCAGTGAGATCCCTTACTACGGCCTCATGGAGGCCGAGGTCAACGGAGCACCCGTCCTTGTCTCACAGACGGGCTTTTCCGGTGAGAAAGGATTCGAGATCTACGTGAAAGACTCGATGGAAAACGCCGAGCGCGTTTGGAACCCGGTCGCTGAGGCAGTTAAGGACCACGGCGGGATGGTCATCGCTCCAGGACACCACCGTCGGATCGCCGCTGGTATCCTTTCATGGGGTCAGGATATGGATCACGAGACCTCACCGTTCCAGGTGAACCTTGGCTATCACGTCCCAGACGACAAGGAGGCCGACTACATCGGCAAAGATGAACTCGAGCGCCAGAAAGAGCTGATCGACCAGGGTGAGTACCCCTTCTACCACAAGCTGATCGGCCTCAAGATGGCGGGTGAACCAATCCATGACTATGCGCCAGACTTCTGGCTCATCGGAGATCCAGAGACAGGCGAGGAGGTCGGCTACCTCACCTCACCGTGGTACAACCCAGATCTCGAGACGAACATCGGACTCGGATTCGTACCAGCTGAGATGCTCCAAGCGGCGACCGACACGCCGCTCGATGATCGAATCTACGAGGAGGACCTCGACATCGAGTTCGATGTCTACCTCCCGGATGAGTACGCCGAGGAATCCGGCGAGCCGGTTTTCGCAACCGTCGCCAGGGTACCGTTTAAGGAATCAGTCAACCCGAGTGCTCGCGAGCTCGCCAAGTTGCACGCCCGCGAGGAAGCGAACGAATAGCTCCAGAACGAATCAAGACCTTTTGTTCAATCGCCTGGTGGTGAGCCTTTACAAACCACAAAGGGACCAAGGTTGGTGGACCACCAGGCCAGGCTTGGATGCAGACCAATCCAGCCTGGACAGAGTCCAAGGAGAATGGAATGTTTGTCATGAATCCAACAGCAACCGGAATCGACCGCCGAGCCGTCTCGCCCGTCATCGGGGTTGTGATGATGGTCGCCATAACCGTCATCCTCACCGGTGTCATCGCCGCGTTCGTCCTTGGCTTCGGCGCAGAGACCAAGGCACCGCCACAGGCGAGTCTCTCGGTCGAACAGAACTCGACCGGCGAAATCGTGATCATGCACCTCGGTGGTGACACCATCGATCTTGATGAGGTGTTCCTACGCGGTGATGTCGATCTCGACAGTTCAATCGCCGATGTGAATGAGGACGATGCGATCCAGCTGAGAGGAGGTGAATCAATCGCGGTACCGGTCACCGGGATCGAACCAGACGGACTCGTCACCGTGGTCTGGGACGTGGGTGAAGATGCGGCGATCCTCGCCGAGTATCGATGGCTCGAGGATTGAACCGATCTGCTGTACGACTGAATCACGGCCACTCGCTGTACTCGGTCAAGAGCCGTTTTGCGGTTCGAGTCGCGTCGATATCCAACCTGAGATGATCGTGCTTGACAACGTACGAGCCACCACAGACATCGACGAGAAGTCGGCCGACTTGGTGGAGGAACTGCTCAGAGACCAGCTCCCACCGATGTTGGAGCACCCCACTCAAACCGGCTGGACCCATCCGTTCGCCCATATAGGTGACCGCCGCCGCTCGTTTGACATTCATCGGACCGTCGACCAACCACGCAGGGAGTGATAGCTCCTGCTCGCCCTTTCGCCCGACCGGTGCCCCCGCGGCGTGAAGTACCCGACCGAAGATCGATGCGTTGGACGTCGGTACGAACTCGTTCGATCGACCCGGTAACCGCTGCCGCTCGGTGAGATCGACGCCGAAGTACTCAGCCGCATCGACGAGCCTACCGAGCGATTCATAGCGATCTCCCCGACGGAGGACGAACTGAGGGACATAGTCACGCGTGATACTCCCGCCGGCGAAGATCCACATGACAAACGTCGCGAGGGCGGTCCCCTCGGTGGCTGGCAGGCTGAAATCATCGACAAACCAATCTCGATCGTAGGCCGTTTGGATGGCAGCGACCGGTGCCGGTTCGGTTCCAT
>SKSH01000087.1 GCA_007118075.1 Halobacteriales archaeon | reverse complement strand
TGCTCGACATCGTCGATCTGTTTCTCCATCCAGCGGAGGTGTTCAGGGAGGTCCTCCAGTGGTTCAGTAACGGAGCCCTCATCCGGGTCTGCCACATCCGCTGGTGTTGCATCGGTAGGTGTGTGGTCCTCGGCTTCTTTGATCGAGGATGATTCATCAGTGGGTAGCTCTGCCCCCTCGAGGGCTGTTTCGAGCCGGTCAACCCGGCCGATAAGCTGACCGATCGCCTCGTGTAGCGAGAATGATTCCCCATCGATCGAGACAGGTTGTTCTGTCAGCGAGGCGAGTCGGTCATCGATCCGATCGACATCCGCTCGGAGCCCGGTAAGGAGCTCCTCGATCGTCGGTGGGTCTTCGGGTTCGGTTGCGGTAGCGAGTTCATCGAAGAGTGCTTCGAGCGTATCAAGCGAGTTCGCGAGGTCATCTTCGAGTTCGAGGTGCCCAGCCTCGGCGAGTTCCTGGATGCGCGAACGGGTTGAGATGATCCGGTGGTGAACATCACTGAGTGGAGATGCTTCTTCGGCCACATCGGTCGCCGTGTCAGGATCGGAGGATTCAGTAACCTCGCCCGTGGCTTCAGCCTCGGTATCTGCTGATTCCTCCGACGAAAGCCGCTGGCGGACCTCATCGAGGTCAGGGAACTCCTCACGGAGATGTTGTTCAAGTTGGACCGCCTTGTCTCGAGCGAGGGCTCTGACGAGATCTTCGTGGGTGGCCGCTCGTAGGTCGCCGATGGTCTCATAACCGGCGCTGGTGAGCGCGCTCGCACGCTGTGGGCCGACCCCGGAGAGTTCGCTCACGTGGGCATCGAGATCGCTGGCGATGTGGGCTCGTGCATTGATCTCGGCGGCAGCATGCGAGACGAGTCCCTTCGACATTGGTGGGATGAGTTCAGACATCGGTGCACAAAGAAAATCCTCAACCGTTTCGATACCCGCCTCATGCAGCTCCTGGGCTCGAATCGTACCGATACCATCGATATCCTCCAGCCGAAGTCTAGCTACGTCAGCCTCGATGGGCGTGGAATCTTGCGATTGGTTGTGAGGCTGTTTTGTCACAGGTTGAACACCGTGGAATACCCCTATAAAGGTCATTCCGTCATGTGCGGGTATTGCCGAGATGCTCCCGTCTGCATAACACGAAGATGCTCATCGTTGCGCCAGGTCGGAATCCCCCCAATCACTCGCTCGAAAAGTGGGTGCAGATGCAATGTTCACAGTTGCTGACGGGTACGAATCGAGGATGCGTAGCGATCACTCAAGCGGGAGGGTGATCGTGAAGATCGCGCCGTTTGGGGTATTGTCCCAGACGTAGATATCACCGCCGTGGAGCATGAGGAGCTTCTCGACGAGGGCGAGGCCGAAGCCGGTCCCCTTCGAGGTGAGTGTCTTCCCGCTTTCGAAGATCAGCTCCTTCGATTTGTCGGGGATCCCCGGACCGTTGTCCGCGATGTGGATCACGACGACATCCTCGAGGGTCTCCACCGATACCTCGACGTCTGGATCGTCCGTGTCGTTGTGTTGGATCGCGTTGTTGAGCACATTTCGAAAGACCGCTGAGAGCAGACCGGTCGTCTCAACCTCGATATCGGGGATCTCCCCCTCGACCGTGATCGTCGCGGATTCAGACAGCATCGAAGCGGTGGCCACCTCGCGCTGGAGACATGGCTTGATCTCGACCGACTCGGGGTTGTCCGCCAGTTGGGCGATCACCTCGGTCATATCGCGGGATGTCTCGGTGAGATCGACCACCCGCTCCATGAGCGAACCGAGCTTCTCGAGACCGGGCTCGTCGATCGAGCGTCTGAGTCCCCGGAGTAAGTCAAGACCGAGGTTCATCTCGTTACGGATATCGTGTCGGATGATCTGATTCAAGAGCTGGAACTGATCGGTCTGCATCGCGAGCGTCTCGCGGAGTTCTCGATCGGTGGTGACATCCCGGACGATGCCGACCCAGTAACGGACCGATCCATCTTCAGCGATGATCGGGTGAACACGTTCTTCGAGCCATCGGATGGTACCGTCTCGACCCCAACAGCGAAAGGTGCTCTTGAACTCGGAGGATTGATCCGCCTGATCTGCTGCGGTGGTGAGCCATTCGGTAAAGGCATTGCGTCGGTCGAGGTCGTCTTCGAGGACGTGTTCTAGGTAGGCATCAGGGGCATCGAAGAGGGTAGCTCGGTCGATATCCAGCCACTCCTCGACGGTTGGATTGACATAAAGGAGATTGGAGAGGTCCCCAGACCAGATCCAGATGACATCCGGACTGTTGGCGAAGAGACGGGTGAACAGCGCACCGAAGCTCGGTTCACTCATCGGTCACTCCCCCGCGGCGAGTGTGGTGATCAACCGTCATCATCCACGGACCGATTGGCCGTCCTGTTGATACAACGTCCCAAAGAGCTTGCGTTGGGCGGTTCTGAGATGTTGGAGGAACGTGGAGTGGACCACTCCGAGAGACTCGGCGATGTCCTTCGCCGATTGCTGGCGAGGTTGATCGAAGTACCCGTGGTGGTAGGCGGCCTGGAGTGCGGCGGCCTGTTTGTCGGTGAGCTTTGCGAGCTGGATCATCGGCTGGAGATCGATCGAGGAGTCCTGCCGTTCGACGTCGACGACCGATCGGATGGTGACCGATCCATGTGCCTCCTCGAGCGCCCCGATGACGTTCTGGAGATCACCACGTGACGGCAACGAGAAGCGAAGCACGGTCCGACCAGGGGTGACGGTGGATCGATTGACGACCCCTCCATAGCGGGTGAGGATGAGCTCCGGTGGATCATCGAGGAGACTCATCTGCACACGGGTGGCCCCCTCACCTTCCTGGATGAGCTGGAACTCATCGATCGAAGGGTGTTCAGCGACGACCTCGCCAAAGCGTTCAAAATCGATCCCGGTGACATCGAGATACTGCAACACGATGTCGTTGTCGTATCGGTGGGTACCGACGACGGTAATCTCAGCATCGGTGGTGACCAGCGATCGATCGCTGATGAGGTCTCTGAGGTAGTACTCAGCGTTCGGTAGGGCGAGCTCGACATCGACGACATCGGACGTACTCAGCGATTTCTTGAGCTCGATGTGGTGGATCGCGAACGCGAAGGTGGTGCTCAACTCGGCGAGGAGTTGAGTCTCCTGCTCATCGAGTTGGTGAGGATCGTGGTGGTACACCCCGAGGACGCCATAGGAGACATTGTCGTACACGAGCGGCAGGGCCGCACCCGTTCGTAGGTCGTGTTCGAGCGCCTGGTCGCGCCAGTGGGTCGAGAACATCTCCTCGAAATCACCAGGGAACTGTGGTTCGTCCGTTCGGGCGGTCCAGATGGCCGGTTCGGCGGAGTGGGTATCGTCGGTCGATAACGAGAGTTCATCGAGATAACCAGTTCGCCCTCGCTTCGCCTTCGGCTGGATGGCATCGCCGATGATCTCACCGACCCAGACCAGGTCGTACCCGTCGGCATAGAGCAACGAGACGATCTCCTCTTCGAGGTCGGCTCGGGTTCGAGATTCGATGAGGACGCGCTGAACGGTTCGGTTCAGTTCTCGCTCTCGTTCGAGATTGCGTTCGCGGATCTTCTTCGCGGTGACGTTTCTGATCGACAACATCGTCGCTGGCTCCTCCTCGTACGTGATCGATCGGACCGAGTATTCGATATCAAGGAGCTTGCCAGTGGCGGTGTAGAGCTTGCCCTCATTGAACGCCTCGAGATCATCGGTATCGTCTGCGCTATCGAGCGCCTCAGCGACCGCCGATCGGCCCTCATCCGGGATGAGCAACTCCACGAAGGACTCATCATACAATCGGTCTCTGGAATGTTCACTCAGTTCAATGAGCCGATCGTTGCAGTAGGTGATCTGCCCATCCTGGACGATTGCGATGCCCTCTGATACCTCCTCCATGATGGTGCGATAGCGTTCCTCGCTTTCACGGAGTTGGCTGCGCAAGCGCGCCTGTTCGACCGCCTGTTTCACACGGCGGGCGAGGATCGGCACCTCGTTCGTCTTCGGATCCTTGCGGAAGTAGTCTGAGACTCCAGATCTAATCGCTTGTGAGGCGATGTCCTCACTCCCCATCCCGGTGAGGAGGATGAACGGTAGGGCGGGTCGTTCCTCACGGACCCGTTCTAACAGCTGCAGTCCGTCGATCTCAGGCATCCGATAATCAGCGATGACACAATCGATCGATGAGGACTCTCGGAGCTTGAACAATGCCTCGGTGGCATCGAGGGCCTTAATCGTCGTGAAATCACCTTCATCTTCGAGGTCGGCCGCCAGGATATTGAGGTACTGCTCGTTGTCATCGACGAGCAAGACCTCAACCGTCATGTCAGCAGTATCGGGGGCAGGTTCGTGAACTGGATTCTTCGAGGCGGTCATATCGGGTCTCGTATTCCTCTGTGAACTGATGCAACTGCCTGCCAGGGCATCACTATTGTACCGTCACTTGTCGGTTATATCTATCAATGTTTTGGTTTAATGGTCGATTAATCACAGAAACGTGGCATCATCGACCGTGGATGTCAGCACTCCTGACTGTGTCGATTTGTAATCGATGACTCGGTTCAGTCCAGTGATTTAAACCGTGGTGAGCGATCATCGAGACCGAAATTAGGCGGTACCTAGGACTTAACCCTCGGTTGTCCAATACCGTCGAATGACGGAGGGAGGTTTATACCACTCGCTGCTCTGAGATATTCACATCGAACGGTACCGAGATGTCTCGAATGAACCACCCATCATGATTGGACAACGCACCCCGTTCACCTCGGCGTTCACGATCCTCCTGGTTGTCCTGCTGTTGATCATGATCATCGGGCAGCTCTTCGGCCAGCCGATCGTCCTCGGCTTCGTCGCCACCGGCAGTATGTCACCAGCGCTCGAAGCCGGTGATGGGTTCGTCGCAGTCCCTCCAGCGATCCATGGTGAGATCAGCGAAGGTGATGTCATCACCTTCGATGCGAGGGAGATCGAGGGAGGTGGCCTGACGACCCACCGCGTGGGTGCCGTCACCGATGAGGGATATGTGACCGTCGGTGATGCCAACCCGTTCACCGATCAAGACGGGGGTGAACCTCTTGTCCAAGACCACCAGGTGAAGGCGGTGGCACTGCAGCTCGACGGGTGGCTTGTCAGGATCCCCTACATCGGGACCATCTCACTCTGGTTGCAGGGGCTATTGCTGACGATGTTCGGACTTCTGGGTGCGATCCCGCTGTTCGGCAGCATCACCGAGGGTGACATCGGGGGCATCATGGTCGGCACCGGCTTGGTGTTGCTCATCTACGTCATCCTCGCCGACTTCAGCGGCGAGGGCAGGCGTTCGAAAGACCGGAGTCGAAAACGCGAAGGGGCGATGAGCTCGTTGGGGATCTTGCTCATCATCATCCTGTTGATCACCCTCCCAGCCACCGCGAGCATGGTGCTCCCATCTGGGGTCAATGAACAACAGATCATCAGCTCGAGTTCACCGGCAGAGGACCCCTTCATCATCCAAAGTGGACAGAGCTCGGATGTGAACTACCAGGTCGAAAGTAGTGGATTCTTCCCGCGGGTGATCATCATCGAACCGGCGAGTTCTGGGGTCGAGATGACCGAGGAGGTCCTCTATGTATCCAGAGGACAAACAGCGGAGACGACCGCGACGATCTTCGCCCCGCCAGAGACCGGAACCTATCAACGGGCCATCTCTGAACGTCAGTACATCGGATTCCTCCCGACCTCGTTGATCGTCTCGTTGCACAATGTCCACCCTTGGTTCGCCATCGCCGCCATCAACGGCGTCATCATCCTCGTCGTGAGCATCGTCTACATCCTCGCGATCGGGTTGCACCCGTTCCGGATGCGATCGACCGAGCGCAATGTCACCTGGGTGCAAAAGACGAAGCGTGTCATCCGACGGTACAAGTGAAGGTGACTGGTAGTGACCGATTCACGCGAACGTGACGCCGGTGAACTCGAATCGAGCTCCACCAGTTTCTGACTCGACGAGTTCGACCGTCCAGCCGTGATCTGCGGCGATCTGCTGGACGATGGTGAGGCCGTATCCGGTCCCGTGTTCAGCGGCTGAATATCCCGTCTCGAAGACCTTCGTTCGCTCCGACGGTGGGACACCTTTGCCATCGTCCTCGACATAGAAGCCGTCGTTGAGCTCACCGATGCGGATAGTGATGTCGTAGCCGCCGTGTTTGACCGCGTTTCGAAGGAGGTTCTCGAGAAGGCGCTGGACGTTGGTGTAGGTCCCGAGGATGATTCTGTCAGTCTCGATTTCGATCGTCGTCGAGGCATCATGTTCGACCAGCTCCCAGGACGCCTGCACAATGGCTGCCAGCTCGATCTCGTCGAGCGCTTCGGTGGTGCGCTCAAGGCGGGAGAGCTCGAGAAGGTTCTCGATCATGGTTGCCATACGATGGAGTGCGTCTTCGACACGGTCGAAATCTTCAACATCGCCTGATTCACGGGCGTTCCGAAGGTATCGATCAGCTAGCAGGAGCGGATCTTGAAGATCGTGTGAGACGAGGCTGGCGAACCGATCGAGTCGCTGGTTCTTCAACTCGAGGTCTTGACGTTGTTGCACGAGATCGGTGATATCGCGGATGAGGAGCAACACACCCTGCTCACCGAAGCGATGGGTCGGCGGGGTGTCGATCGTGGAGACGGTGACCCGGTAGTGCCAGGTCTCATCATCAACGGTCACCTCGATCTCGCGGGTCACATCGGTCTCCTCCTCGAGGAGTGAGACCAACGTGGGGATCGAAACGAGCGCCTCATCGACCGGTGTCCCGATGTCCTCCTCAGAGAGCCCCAACAGTGACTGTGCGCTCGCATTGAAATCGATCACCCGGCGCTCGGCATCGATCGCGAGGACCCCATCGTGCAACTGCTCTAAAAGGGTGGATCGGCCGACCGGTAAGCTATCGAGGAAGTCAGCCGAGAACAACGCCCAAAGTAGCAAGCCAGCACCGACGAGTAGGCCAACGGATCCGATGTCGAATCCGGGATGGATGGAGACGAACGTCTGGATGCCGAACGACGTGATGACGATGAGGAAGGCAAGCAAGACGAGTCTCGTCTGCTCGCGGTAGATCCCCTTCGTCCGCGGATAGGACGTGGCGACGAGCAAGAGACCGGCGATCCCCAGTGAGAAGCTGGCCGCGGTACGGACCCAGAAGTACGGCCCGGTGTTGTCGATATCTCTGACGAACTCACCGGTATCAAGGACGATCCGTTCGGTGATGATGAGCTGGTGAATCGGATCGGTCATGGCGAGGACGAGTTCGAGCGCGAGGTACCCGCCCAGGAGGATGGCAAGCGGTCGACGGTACTGCAACAGTCGGCCGGTGAACTCGATCGCAAGGAACAACCCAGCGATGGCGACGAGGGAGCCGAACGGATACGTCAGATGGTGGACGAGATGGGTGTACAGCGGATCGGACAAGAGCATGTTCACCCCACTCGCCAACGCGTATCCAGCACCGGCGATGAACACGAGAACCAACGGTCGACCAGCCGGTCGAGACCAGTAGCGCCAGGCGAAGACTGCGCCAACTGCGGCGACCGCCCCGATGAAGACCTCGATCACCGCAAGTATCGTCATTACGATGAGTCATGATACGGGGAAGATATAAACGATGTGTACTCGCCGAAATACCGCAGTTAGGCATCCGGATACGACGATCGGTCCCGCAGGTAGCCGGATTGGTCTCAGCTAACGAGGAGGATGAGCCAGAGGTTCCATGCGGTGAGCATGAACCCGAGGATGAACGTCACCGCTGGGGGCCAGTAATAGGAGAACAGGTCGTGATTTCGCGCTCCGTAGATACTGATGGTTACCAGTACGAGGAAGATGAGTATCTTGAGAATGAAGAATCCAGCTAGGCCGAATGATTCGAGAAGGCCATCGACGAGTGGATTCGCCTCCGCCAACTCGGGGACCTGGGTGACCGCATAGAGTGTCGAGAGGGTATCACCTAAACCATAGGTGAGAAACGCCGCTGTCCACATCACGAGAAACTCGACGCGATTGGTCTCATACCGTGGTGGTGCCATCGGCTGCTCACGGATGACCTCACGTGTGTAGAGTTCAGGATCCTCGATACGTTGAAGTTCGGTGTTGAACTGACTGCGTCGTCCTCTGAGCTCGCTCACGAGTCGTCGGTACTCGGGGTTCGAGGCCAGTTCGGATTCAGATATCTTCTCTTCGAGGGCACGTTTCTTTGCCGCGAGTTGGAAGTAGTGATCGAGCGATTGCTCCATCGTGTCTCGGTTGATGAGATCATCGACGAGGGAATTGACCGCTGCACGATCGACCGGTTTCGTCAGATAGCCATCGATATCGAGTTTGAGCAGATCGAAGTCAGGCTCGACACCACTGATGATCGCGATCTGGCAGGCCACACCCGTCGCCCTGAGTCGTCCGAGCACCTCATCGCCAGGGATGTCGGTCAATCCGCGGTCGAGGAGGACGATATCGACATCGGCGTCGAACAGCTCGAGTGCCTCGTGTCCAAGAGTCGCCACTCGGACCTCGTGGTCATCCTCGAGCCAGGTGGCATAGAGCTCGGCGAGTTGGGAGTCATCCTCGACGATCAGTACGACGGCCCGGCTGGTCATGTATTTGGTTCAGGGGTGGACGATTCGTGGTACTGGCTCGGACAGAGACCTATAAAAAATCAGTGAACAAGAACGACTTCGGTTATGAGTCTACCTCAGCGGTGATCGTGATGACGATGTCGAAGTCGTCCTCAGCTTCGAGCCCAGCGGCCCACGTTGCTGCATCGCCGGTGAGGTGGCTCTCTCGCAACTCGAGCTCGAGATCGAATGCAGCCGAGTCACCTGGGTTCAATGGCAACCCATCTGGACTTACCCCGCCGTCTCCATCGTCGAAGGTACCATCGTTGTTCTCGACGAAATCGAAGACATCGTCGTACGATGAATCGCTCGATCCAGCGACCGATTCGACTTCGAAGGTGACTTCGACATCTTCCTGTGTACCGTTGTTCGTCACCAGGAGTACCTTATCGAGCCTGGTGAACGCCTGGAGATTGAAGCCTGGGGCGTTGTCGAAATCCAAGCCGATCATGTCGCCCTCGGCTGCGAGATCGTCGCGGATCTGCAAG
>SKSH01000207.1 GCA_007118075.1 Halobacteriales archaeon | reverse complement strand
GGTGGGGCTGGCCACGACCTCAGCGCCGATCTTCTTTGGGGCGTACTGGCGGCAAGCCACGGCTGCTGGAGCGGCGGTCTCGCTCATCGTTGGTCCAGGGTTACTGATCGTCTTTGAGATGACATCGTTGCTCCCGTCCCATCCATTCGGGATCCATCATGGATTCATCAGCCTGGTTGCAGCCTACGTGCTATTCATCGGTGTCAGCAGCCTCTCTGCCACACCGTCGGCTGAGGCAATACAGCAACATTCTCGACGATTCTTACAGCAGTCAGATTGATTGGTGCAATCCGTTGCGCTAGCGTGCTATTCAATCATCGACGACCAGCATCACGGGTGATGATTAAAGGGCATATTTGACGTTACAGGAGCTATTTGCCAAAGGCCAAGCCAGATCTGCTCATGAACCGACGTTCTCTGCTCACCGCGACTGGATTTCTGACGACGGTTGCACTGGCGGGTTGCCTCGCCGCACCGACCGCGAAGAGCACACAAACCGGAGCAGGTACCACGATGCTCCCAGAGCTCAGCGGGTCACCAGACCTCGAAGATGAGGCCCTCGAGGCACTCATCCATGGAAATACTGACTTCGCCCTTAATTTGCACCGGCAACTCGAAGCGGAGACCGAGGGGAACCGCTTCACCGCCCCATACAGTATCACGACTGCCCTCTCGATGACCTACGCTGGTGCCGAAGGTGAGACGGCAGAGCAGTTCACGGAAGTCATGGGCCTCCTCCCCGATGAGGAGACACATGATTCGATGCAATTCCTCGGGAGTGAGCTGAGAGATCGAGCAGAAATGATCGAAGAATTCGAGGAAGATGACGAGGAAATCCCCGCATTCGAAATCCAGGTGGCGAACGCCTTCTGGGGCGCAGAACAGATCACCTGGGACGACAGGTTCTCATCGATCCTTGAGATATCCTATGGAGCAGCGTTGAAGGAGGCCGATTTCCTCAATCAACCCGAAACGGAGCGCCAACGCATCAACGACTGGGTCGCCGAACGAACCGAAGAGCACATCGATGGGTTACTGCCGGAGGGGTCGATCATCGAAGAGACCGCTGCAGTCCTCACCAATGCGATCTACTTCCTCGCCAGGTGGCAACACGAGTTCGACCCAGCGGACACCACAGCCGACACGTTCAACAATGCCGATGGATCTCAGTCGTCCGTCCCGTTCATGCAACAGTCGATCCGTACCCGATATGGCGAGTTCAACGGGACCGAGGTAATCGAACTCCCCTACCAGGGTGGCGTCGTCTCGATGGTCTTACTAGTCCCACCCGAGGGGCGCATCAAGGAGCTCGAGGATTCGCTCGACGCCGAGATGCTCTATGGGATGTTCAATGCGCTCGAGATTCGTACCGGTGAGCTTCGGATGCCGAGGTTCGAGATCGACTTCAGCGATTCACTCAAGGACGCACTCATGGAACTGGGTTTGGAGCTACCATTCTCAACCGGTGCCAACTTCGAGGGGATGGTTGAGGAAGGACCCAGACTGATGATCGACGATGTCTTTCACGAGACGTGGCTCTCTGTAGATGAAGAGGGAACCGAGGCCGCAGGTGCAACAGCCGTCGTTATGGTCCCTGTCTCAGCGCCACCGAGCTTCGGGGAGCTCATCGTCGACCGACCATTCCTCTGTTGCATCCGTGATCAGCCGACGAACGCCATATTGTTCCTTGGACGAGTGGTTGATCTCTGACCGTTAGCGCTCCGCCTCGACACGAGCGACCATCGCCTCGGTGAGCTTCTCAAGGATTGCCTTACCGGCATCGGCTGTCGCCTCCCGCGGATCGCCGAGGACACCCTCGTCGGTGATACTCCTGAATCCCTCGCTGAGGAGGCGTGTGACCGGCACCTCCCCCTCGAATCCTGCTCGAAGCTCCTCCTCGCGGACGAGTTCAGGGGCAACCGCCATGACGATCGCCGTCTCGGCTGCACCGGCATGGATCACCGGTTCCTCATAGTCGACACCCGCAGCCTGCATCCCTTCATTCATCAATGACATGAGCTCGTTGAGGTCTGCAAGTGGAATGATATCGGCATCCAGTTCACGGGCGATGTCTGGAACGACCGCGTTGAGCGGTGCGAAGTTCCCGCCATGGGTGGCGATGATGACGATGTGTTCGAATCCGTGGTGATCGAATGAACGACAATGCGCCGTGACCAGCTGCATGAAGAGATCGGTCGGAACGGTGATCGTGCCAGGGAAGTCCATGTGGTGGCTGGAACACCCTGTATGGACCGTTGGGGCGACGAGTGCATCTCCGAGTTCGACAGCCACCCGACGTGACAGCTCATCTCCAGCGAGAGTGTCCATCTTGAGGGGAAGATGGGGTCCGTGTTGCTCGATTGACGAGACCGAAAAGACGATTGTCCGCTTACCCTCGTCCATCGCCTCCTCAACCTCTGGCCAGGTCATATCCTCGATCAGAATTGATTCGGTCGGTCCCATGTGATCATCCAGGTTCGAGGAGGTCCTATATGTGCAGGATTTACAAGTCAAGTTCATATGAGCTTGTAACGTCCTCTGATGGAGTCACCAATTGGTATCACCGGCAAACCACCGCCAACCAGCAGAAACCATATTCAGCATGTTCCACCTCATGTACCTCCCGATCGCAGTCATCTTCCTCGGGCTCACCATCGGCATGTACCGAGCGTTCAATGCAGGAAATCTAGTCCTCGGCGGAAACGCCCTTGCGAGCCTCGTCGCGATTTGCATCCCCTTACTCCTCGATATCATCATCCTGCCACAGGTCGAGAGCTCCATCCATATCGGACCAGTGCTTCCCCTGTGGATCGCGGTGGCCGGCGGTTTGCATTCGATTGGGATGACCACCATCTACGAACGAATCTGGTGGTGGGATCACCTGACCCACCTCGTCTCAGCGTCACTGATCGGTGCGGTCGTGTATGGTGGATTGTTAGCAATCGATGCAGAACCGACGCTGGCAGACCTTGGTTGGCCGACAATCGCAGGGGTAACGGTTGGAATCACCTTGCTCGCAGGGGTCTTTTGGGAACTAATCGAACTCGTGGGACGGGATATCGCCTCCTCCCTTGGACGTGAACCATTGCTGGTCCCCTACGACCGATTGGATACCACGTTGGATCTGGTCGTCGATCTCATCGGCCCGATCATGATCCTTCTCCTCGATATCAGAATGTTCGTCGATCTCTGGGAACAGTCACCGATAACCGCTGAAATTGTGTTGACGTGGGTAACCGCAGTCTTACTTGTCGGTTCGGTCGTTTTTGGTGCATGGCATCTCTGGTATCACCGTGACCGGTATTTTCAGTTCAGTTGATACTACCGAGTCGTGAGAATCGCCAACATCGATGAAGTATCCCAAGCACATCCAACCGCATAGGTGCAATTTCGATGAATCTCTTCCAGCACAACACAGCTTCATCAACTGACCCTGAGGAGCAGCCGAGCCCCAAACAGACCAAGAAAAAAGTGCTCCAGGGATCGATCGTGTTCATCGTGATGTTCGTCATTCTCTACTTGTTGCTTTCGAGGCTGACGGCGTCCAACGATAGCACCGAGGGTTAGTATATTCAAAATATATGTTCTATCTAATATAAGATAAATTTAGATATAGATAAAAATAATTTCTATTTAGGGAAGTTATAAGGTGTTGGCGGGCGAAGGTACACCCGCTATGAGCGTTCAAAAAAGCATTCGCCGACAAGCGAATAGCATCGAAGCGAACCCCGTTAGATTGGACGTTGAGAAGGCAGAACAAGTCATCAACGCACTCTCAACTGATCTGTCCGATCTGTACGTCATCTACCATCAACTCCACAAGCACCACTGGAACGTCGAGGGTGCTGAGCACTTGACCATCCACCGGTGGCTTCAGGAGGCATACGAGGACATCGAGGATACGGCAGATGAGGTGGCCGAGCGCATCCAATCGATCGGTGGGGTCCCACCGGCAAGCATGCAGGCACTGAGCGAACGTGCATCACTGGAACCTGAAGGAGAGGACGTCTATGACATCCGGACCTCGTTGGAGAACGATCTCGAGCTGTATGGTGAACTCATCGAACGTTACCGTGAGCACATCGAACTGGTCGATGGACTAGGAGACTATGCCACCGGTGAGATCCTCAGGGATCAACTGGTATTACTCGAGAATCACGTTCACGTCCTCCATCACTGGCTTGAAGACGACACGCTCGTCCATCAAGAGGCGACACACTGAGGGCAGTCTTCGGCCGAACGCGTCAGCGGTCGGGTTCTACGGTAAAATCAGTCGCAATCCACCCATCCTGATTGCCAACCTCGAGGAATACCACGATCTCGGTGTCGGTCCGACAGATCGTAATGGTCGGCTCGAACTGGGAGTGTTCGTGGTGATCCGCATCGGAGCGATGGTGGTCTCCCATTGTTGTAGTTTTAGGCCGACCTAAACGAAAAGCCGTTCGGTCGAAATCCGAATCGATCAAGCCTAGAGTTCATACATGGCAATGCTCTCAGAACCACACGTCGGGCAATGGTCTTCATTGGGATTGACGTTCGTTCCACAGTGACGGCACTCGCAGACCGTGTCATCGACTCCGAGTCCGAAGAGCCAGCTGATCCGTCTGGTCGTAGTAGACACATCAAACACCTCGTTGGACAGAAGGTGAACTCGTTTGGCGTGCGGACAAACGTCGGGGGGAAGAGCATTGCGTCAGCATTGGTGTGTGCCTGACCGAGTCAGGGTGGTTTTCTGGGGAGATAGGCTCGCTACCAGCATAGCCGAGGAGGAGGAGTATATACCGTCGCCAAGGTCGGTGATAGTAAAAATCGGGAGACTGCATCGAGATGATTGTACGGAACTGAATCGTTGTCAGACGCATGTCTGACAGCCAAATTCAGTCGAGGAGCAGCTTGCCACTATCAACGCGTACTAAACCGCCGACGTCATGCCATTGAGCGTGTCACGGGCGCAGATGTTCGGATCGCTCTGTGCGGCGGTGTTCCTGGTAAACCTGGCACGGATGATCTTCGCACCGTTACTCCAGCCGGTTGCGGCGGATTTCGGTGTCACCGTCGCATCCCTCGGAGTCCTTGCCTCAGCCGTCTGGCTCGGAAGTGCACTCCCGAGATTGCCGACCGGATACATCCTCACTAGAGTGCCGAGACATTACGTTGTCATCGCCACCGGGACGCTCCTGGTGTTCACCTCGGCCTATACCGGCCTTGCTCAGACTACCACCCATCTCATCGGCGGCGCCTTTCTGATGGGTCTGTCGAGTGGGATTTATTTCATCGCCGCGAATCCACTCATCAGCGAGCTCTTCCCTCGGCGTGTCGGGCGTGCAATCGGAATCCATGGGATGTCGAGTCAGATCGCTGCAGTCAGCGCTCCGCTCATCGTCGGTGGAATCTTGCTCGTGGCTGACTGGCGGACGACCTTCTTCGCGATCTCTGCGACGGCTGCCATAGTGACCGTCTTCATCGTCTATGCGTCTCTCCGGGTCGAACTCCCCTACGCGGGGGTAGAGGATCGAAGCCTGCTCGTCGCTGCGAGAGCGCAGTGGCGACTCATCCTCACCGGGATCATCATCGCAGGGACGATCGGATTCCTCTGGAACGGCTTTTTCAACCTGTATGGCGATTACCTTGATGTCTCAAAGGGGATCGATGAATCTACCGCACGGTTGCTTCTCTCGTTCATGTTCGCGGCTGGAATCCCTGCTTGGCTCGTCAGCGGGCGCTTGGCCGATACCCGGCGGAATATTCCTCTGTTGATCTTGATCTTATTCCTCTTCGCCGGGTCGATTTTGACCATCACAATCGTCGATGGGCTGGTTCTCATCGCCGTAGTGAGCGTCGTCGTCGGCTACACCTTCTTCTCGATGCTCCCCGTCTTGGATACGTACCTGCTTGCATCGCTCCCGGACCAACACCGAGGGAGTGCGTATACCTGGTATTCAGCGACGATGATGATCTTCACCGCTCTCGGTGCAGGGACGATCGGTGCAGTCGTTTCCAGAGGAGTCGCCTACGATACGGCCTTCCGAGTCGTCTCCGTGGCCGTGATCATCCTTGCGATCGGGGTCTGGGTGATGTATTCCAGAGGGAAACTGCCAAAGCGTCCGGCGTACCCAACCGGACCGGATTGAGCCGACGAACCGGCCGTTGAACCAGAGTCAGACCTCGAGTTCACCGATATGGGGTGTTCCTTTGGCGGTGATTGTCTCACCGACAAGATACGAGGCAGCCGGACTCACGAGGAAGTGAGCGATGTCGGCGATCTCTTCGACCGTACCGATCCGCCGATCGACCGTCGATCGATCGATATCCTCAGCAGAGACCCCCATCTGCTGCTCGACCCCTTCGGTCGCAACGAACCCTGGAGCGATGCAGTTCACCCGGATGTCGCGATCGGCCCATTCATTGCCGAGGGTAGTCGTCAGGTTGATCACGCCAGCCTTGGCGGCCCCATAATGGCTCATGTAGGGTGAACCATGCTGCCCAGCAACGCTCGAGAGGTTGATGACATACCCTCCACCATCGGCCAATTCGGCCGCAGCGGCATGGGTACAGTTGTAGGTGCCGGTCAGGTTGATATCGACGATGGTCGCCCAACCGTTGGGGGAGATGTCATCGAAGGTCGCCATGAAGGAAGCACCAGCGTTGTTCACGAGGATATCGAGCGAGCCATAGGTGTCAACGGTCCGCTCGATGAGTTCATCGACGGCCGCCCGATTGGTCACGTCGCACTCGATCGGCAAGACCGATCCGTCAGATGTGTCATCATTGATCGCCTCAGCGACCGGGTCGACGTTCTCCTGTTCCCTGGAACAGATAACCACATCGAGACCCTCGAGTGCATACCGACGGGCGATCGCCTCACCGATGCCACTGGACGCCCCTGTGACAATCGCGACCGCTCCATCGATATCGAAGTGATCGGTCATGCGTCAATCTCCTGACGAAGATCGAGGGTTGGAAGTAGATGGTGCATCGGCGACTGATTCCGAGAGCGAGATATTAAACGGGTCGTCGAGTTAGGTGAAATCTCAGAGCGGTTCATAACCTCACTCCTGGTGTTCCGAATCGAGGGAGATGCTCGATCTCGCTGGAATCGACCTCATCGAATGCCCAACGGGCGATGACTCGTTTGTGGACCTCGTCTGCCCCATCGATGATCCTGAATGATCTGACGGCAGTATAGAACTCAGACAACGGAAGGTCCTTTGCAACACCGTGGCCGCCACAACACTGCACCGCAAGGTCGATCGCATCCTGGACGACGTTCGCCGTGTAGACCTTCGCCATCGAGACGGGGACGCGTGCCTCCTCACCAGCGGCGACCGCGGTCGACGCGTGACGGATCATCGTCCTCGCTGCATGCAACCGTGTCTCGGCATCTGCAAGTTCATATCGCAGTGCCTGTTTCTCCGCGAGGGTCGACCCGAACCCCTCGCGTTCATCGAGATAGGCCGTGGCGATCGAGAGTGCTCGATTCGCCATGCCCGAAAAGCGCATGCAATGGGTCAGTCGAGCTGGTCCGAGCCGTTGCTGAGCAAGGGCGAAGCCCTCATTCCGTTCACCGAGCAGATTCTCCGCAGGCACGCGAACATCATCGTAGATGAACTCGCCGTGGGACGATCCGACGAACTCACCGCCCATGTGTGGGATATCACGGACGAGTTCGACACCAGGTGTATCGGTCGGGACTAGGATGATTGAACAGCCTGCATATGGATGAGCATCAGGATCGGTTCGGGCGAGCACCAGCAAGATATCCGCCTCGGGACCGTTCGTCGTCCACCACTTGTGTCCATTGATGACCCACTCGTCACCATCGGGCACGGCCGTGGTCTGAATCATCTTCGGATCCGAACCAGCCCCGTTCATCGGTTCAGTCATCGAGAAACCAGAGACGATCTCACCGGCGACCAGTGGTCGTAACCAGCGCTCTTTTTGCTCGGCTGTTCCGGCGAGCGCAAGCGTGTGCATGTTGCCCTCATCAGGGGCATCGACGCGGAGGGCTGCTGGGCCAAGCAGGCTTCGACCGGTCTCTTCGAAGGTCGGGAGCACGTCCCGGAAGTTCAGTCCGAGCCCGCCGAACTCGGTTGGTACTTGTGGAGCGTACAGGTCACGGTCACGAGCCTCCTTTCGAAGGTTCTCGATCACCGATGCGTCGACCTCCCCGCCGCCAAGGTGCTCACGTTCGGTCGGGATGACCACCTCATCGATGAAGCTCCGGGCCGAGGCAGCTAACGACCGGGCTTGATCACTGTCATGGTAATCCATATCGCGAGGTTCGCAGGGTCACCAGTAAATCATTCCCCCGAAACCGTTTTGTCGCCATCAGCCGGCCGATAGGATGACCAATAGATCATCCAGCCCATGACCGACGACTACCTGGAGCGGCTCATCGATGAGGAGGCACTGAAGGGGTACCTGACAGAGGAGCTCGGACCGGCGGCTACCTTCACCATCAGCCGCCACGACGAGGGTCACTCGAATGAGACACTCATGCTCAGCTGGGGCGACCGCGACCTCGTCCTGCGCCGACCACCACCCGGTGAGACGGCCGAGACCGCCCATGATGTCCTTCGAGAGTACACTGTCATCGAGGCGCTCGAGGACACCGAGGTCCCCCTCCCGAGTCCGGTAGCCGCCTGTGACGACCATGCTGTCATCGGTGCCGACTTCTATCTCATGGATCGTCTGGACGGGGACGTCCTTCGACTCGAAGAACCCGATCGGTTCGCAAACCCTGAGGCCAGACGCCGAATCGGTACACAGCTCGTCGATGTCCTCGCCGCCATCCACGAACTCGATTACGGGGCCGTCGGACTCGGTGACTTTGGCTACCCACCAGGGTACACCCAACGACAGGTCGATCGGTGGGGTCAACAACTCATGTGGGCGTTCGAGCGGACCGCCGAGGTGAGGGAGATTCCCACCCTCTACGAGGTCGGAGCATGGCTTGCAGACAACGCGCCAGCTGACCACCCACATACCCTCGTCCACGGTGATTACAAGCTCGACAACGTGATGTTCGCACCCGAGGAGGTGCCCAGTATCATCGGTGTGTTCGACTGGGAGATGTGTACCCTCGGTGATCCACTGGCCGATCTCGGTTGGATGCTGAGCTACTGGCGAGATGCGGCCGATCCACCACCCTCTGCCCCTGAGCTG
>SKSH01000144.1 GCA_007118075.1 Halobacteriales archaeon | reverse complement strand
TCGGCGACCTCGATGGCCACCGACACGAGGGTGGTCTCGGCCGCCTCACCGTTATCCCAGGCACCGCTACAGGTATCGAAGTGTGAACCATGGCGAGGACAGACCACTGCATCATCGCGGATGACCGCCCCGATCGGTTCGCGATAGAGGCGTTGGTCCTCGTGGGTGCATCGGTTGATCCAGGCAGTGACGGGCACCTCCGCGTCACAGGCGAGCAACAGGAGTTCATCCCGTTCCTCGGTGGCCGTCTCGACGGTGCAGACCCAGGCACCAGCTTCTTGGACCGTCTCCACGGTCGTCAGCTGTTGTCGGTCGCCCATCGACCGGTGGTGTGTGACGGTCGCAGTTAGGTACAACGGTCGGCGAGGACGGATGAGCTCGAGGATTGTAGCGACAGTACCTACCCCTCGATGGAACCGTTCGAACAAAGGAACACGCTCGCCCGCCTTTCGGTATACACTTGAACGTCGGTGGCTGTCTTCCAGGTAGCATAATGACGACGACGGTACGCGTTCAAGGGATGACGTGTCAGGGCTGTGAATCGGTGGTCGAGACGGCGATCGAGATGCTCGATGAAGTCGAGTCGGTCGATGCCGACCGCTATGAGAATATCGTGACCGTCTTTGGCGACGTCACCGCAGAGGAGATCGCCGATAAGGTATCGATGGCCGGGTACGAACCGCTCGGCGAGGCTGATGAACCGGATGCCACCGAAGAAGCACCTGCTGAGGAGGAGGCCGCTTCCGACGAGGAGGTCGACGATACAGAGGCGGTCGCAGACGAGGAAGCACCCGAGGAGTGATATCCACCCCGCCCTGAAGGTCGATGCTTTCGTCTCGAATACCGCACGCGAGCAGCTGACCGTGGTTGATACGCTTGGGTATCAGTCACCACTCTGTCTCAACCGCCGATTCGGCTATGGGACTGTCCCTCCATCGGTTTCATGGGACCACCCCGTGAAACGACACCATGGAAGCAGTCGTCCTCGCCGCTGGTCGCGGCACCCGGATGGGGCCACTCACCGACCGGATCCCCAAGCCGCTGTTGCCTGTCGCCGGCCAGCCACTGTTGAAGCACATCCTCACCCAGGCGGCACCCGTGGTCGACCGCTTCGTCATCGTGGTCGGGTATGAGGGTGACCGGATCCGCCAGTCGATCGGCGACGAGGTCGAGTCGGTCCCGGTGGCGTACGTCGAACAGCCCGAGCAACGCGGTACCGCCGACGCGGTCGTGGTGGCCAGCGAGACCGTCGAAGCACCGTTTCTCGTGCTCAACGGTGACGTGCTCGTTGAGGGCGATGTGCTGCACCGACTCGTCGATACCACGGCACCTGCGTTGGTCGGGACGACCGTCGACGATCCCACCCAGTATGGGGTGCTCTCGGTCGAGGATGGTCGGTTGGTCGATATCGTCGAGAAGCCAGCTGATCCACCCTCGAACCTGATCAACGCAGGCTTGTACCTCGTCGATGCTGGGTTGGCTGATGCGCTCGCGGCGGTGGATGAGAGCGCCAGAGGTGAGCTCGAGTTGACCGATGCGATCGCACAGCGCATCGAATCAGGTGTCAGGGTCATCGCACATGACGAGTACTGGTTGGATGTCGGCTACCCATGGGACCTACTGGGAGCCACCGAGGTGGTCCTCGATCAACTGGAGACGCGCCTGGAGGGTGACCTCCACCCCTCAGCCTCGATCGAGGGGCCGGTCGTGGTAGAGGCAGGGGCGACGGTCGAGGCCGGGAGTACGCTTCGCGGCCCGGTCGTCATCGCCTCGGGGGCGACGGTCGGCCCACACGCCTATGTACGCGATGGAGCGGTCATCGGCCCAGATGCGACGGTCGGGCATGCCACCGAGGTGAAGGCATCCATCCTCATGCGCGAGGCGACCGCAAGTCACCTGAGCTACATCGGTGACTCCATCCTCGGCATGGGGGTCAACCTGGGAGCTGGGACGACGGTCGCCAACCTGCGACATGATGGTGCATCGGTGAAGGTACCGATCAAGGGAGCGCTTCGCGATACCGGTCGTCGAAAGTTCGGGGTCATCCTCGGCCACGAGGTACACACCGGAATCAACACGAGCCTCAATGCCGGACTCGTCTTACCCTCAGAGGCGACGACGAAACCTGGGTCGGTCGTGCTCCGGTCGCCCTGAGAGCGAGCCTGTCAGGTTCAGGATTTATCTTCAACGCCACCTCACTTGGAGTCGAGATGGCGAAACTTCGATGGTCACAATCGATGTCGGTCGACACAGACCACGACCCATACATGGAGCGATCGCATGCGCGCTGAGCTGCGATGGATGGTGTTCGCAGCGGTGCTCTTCATCGCCGTCGTCGGCGTCGCAGCGGCGAGTGCGGCCGCCGGTGGTGATGAGTCGGTCGATGCAGCTGACCAACTCGGTGATGCCCATATCGAGCCGTGTGCTGCCACACCGCCAGATGATCGGTCAGATCCAGACGGTGAGACCGCCGACGTGATCGGGTGGGTCGAGGGCTACTGGTACGACGAACCCCTCGAGCTCGATGCGAGCGACGGGCTGACCGAAGAGGAGGTTGAATCGCTCGCCGCACGAACCGCCGCGAGGGTCGAGGCCCTCCGGTGTCTCACCTTCGATGAGCTGCCTGATATCGAGTTCATGACCCGCGAGGAGTACCGAGCGACCGTCGAGGAGTCGCTCGAGGGTGTCTCAGACGCCGATTGGCAATGGGAGCGAGCGCGATTGGCAAAGATGTTGTATGCCGGCCAGGACGACGATCCGTTCGATGTCCACCTCTCCGTTCGAACGGGGTTCCCGGCCGCCTTTTACAACTTCCAGGATGAGTTCATGGGCTTCATTGTCGAGGAACCCGGTGAGATCGAGATCAACCAGGTGACGTTGGCACACGAGTTACAACATGCGTTGCAGGACCAACACTTCGATCTCGACGCGATGATCAACGTCGAGACCAGCGATGGATCGATGGCTGGGCGTGCTATCGCCGAGGGTGATGCGGTGTTGCTCGATTCCACCTACGAGGATCGATGTGGCACCGATGCGTGGGTCGATGAGTGCATTATCCCGTCGTCTCCACCGGCTGAGGAGCCAGCGTACTGGGGGCTTGTGATCGACATGCTCGCCGCGTACAATTCACCGCTCGTCGCCGAGACACACGAGGCGGAGGGATGGGGTGGTGTCGATCAACTGTTGGATGAGCCGCCGGCTTCGATGACGGAGGTGCTCAACCCCGAACTACTCGGCTCGTTCAAACTCGCCGATATCGAAGTACCCGATCGCAGCAGTGCCGACTGGGACCGTATCGTCGATGATGATGGAGAGCCGATCAAGGACCGTATCGGCCAACATGGCCTGACAGCGATGCTCGTTGCACCGAGTTATGAGACCGGTGGGGTGGTCCAGGCGGCCGACATAAACCTATTCCTGACCGGTCACGCCGGAGGTGATCTGACATACGTACTACCTGAGACCGAGGGTTGGCAGAACGACTATCTCTACGCGTATGCGAACGATGCCGGTGAGACGGGTGCCGTCTGGAAGATCGCCTGGAGCGACGGTGAGCAAGCCGAGACCTTCGCTGATGCATACGAGGCGGCCATCCTCGGGATGGGTGGTGAGGCACTCGAGGATGCTGATCGGACCTACAGCCTCGATCCCATGGAGGGCTACGAACTTGCGATCGAGGTGATGGTCGAGGATGACCGCGTCTGGATCGTCTCTGCCCCGTCGGCCGATGCGCTGGATGAGGTCCACGGTGAGGAACCGGTGCAAACACCGACCCCAACCCCAACACCGACGCCCGATGCCGATGGCATCCCCGGACCGGCCATCGCCGGGACGTTGTTCGCGATCGGAGCACTCGCTGGGTACCTTCTGCTTCGAACCCGTCGGTGATTCGGCCGGGCTACTCGCTCGCTCGGTTAGTAGCTCTCGACATCGAGTCCATGAATCCGTTCGAAGTATTCGACGTCACTGGTCAACACCGGTTCATCCCGGATGATCCCCGTCGCAGCAATGGTCGCATCGCCCATGTTGATCGGACGACTTCCAATCGGAGCGGTTCACCGAGTTTGCCTGCCGTATGAGCGATCTCCTCGGTCGTCGGGATGACCGGACGGGTCCCGAGGACGATATCGATCTTGCGCCGTTCTGTGTCCGGTAGCTCGCTCGCACCGACGCCGGTGTACCGTTCCTGTACTACCATCGCCGGGACCACCTGCTCAACATCGGAGGATTCGATCGCTTCGACCGTGTCGAGAGCGTCCCGATCGCCACACATCACGTCGATGATGAACGACGTCGAGGATCATCGCTGGTCGTTGAACCGCTGTGAGAGCTCCTCTTCGTGTAATCGGTAACTCTTGTCGATTGTTGCCTCGAACTTTGCTGTTTTGGCATCTGAGAGGATCCCGGCAGGGGCTTTGAGCGATGGGCCGCGGATGAGCCGGTCGAACGTATCATTGAGGGTCTCGCCCTTTCGGCAATGGGTCTTTATCCGGGCGTGTACCTCCGGTGAGACCCGGATCATCTTCGTGGATTCACTCATGTCGTATACGACTGTATACAAGCTCATCAGTATATCCTCAACCACCGTCTTGTGGCCTGTTACGGAACTTCAGGGAGAAAGCCTCGCGCTTCAGCGCGGGGAGGATGTCAATCCTTCAATGGCGAACGTGAATCAGTTGTTCTCGGCAGACGAAGGGGTCAATCGACGGGTTATGTGCTGCTGTTAGTGGCGTAGTGTTGAAGTAGCTGGTCCACCCAGGAAGTTGACAATGAAGCCCCACGAGCTCCCGGCGGTGGTCCTGGCTGCCGGTGAGGGTCGACGACTGGCTCCACTGACCGACACGCGTCCGAAACCGATGCTCTCGGTGGCAAACCGACCGATCCTCGAGTACGTACTCGAGGCGATCGCCGACGCGGGGACCACCGAGGTCTACCTCGTGGTCGGCTACCAGCAAGAGCGCATCCGGAACCACTTCGGCGACGGAGTCGACTGGGATGTGGATATCACCTATGTCGAGCAGTCGCCCCAGCTGGGGACCGGTCACGCCATCGCCCAGGTTGAGGAACATCTCGATGGGCCGTTCCTCGTCTTCAATGGCGACCGGATTGTCAATGCCTCGATCGCGGCTGATGTTGCGGCGGCCTACGAACCAGATGGGGCAGCGGTCGCGGTGACGGTGGCCCGTCATCCGAGCACGTTCGGTGTCGTCGAGGTGCGGGGCGATCGGTTGGTTGCGGTCGAGGAGAAGCCGCTTGATCCCTCTCCTCGGGCGACGATCAACGCTGGCGTCTATGCATTCGATGGCTCGATCTTCGATGAGCTACGCTCGGTCGAGCCGATCGATGGCGAGCAGACGATCACCGCGGCGTTGCAGGCGATGGCCGAGACCGAGCGGGTCTCTGCGGTCCGCTATGAGGGTCGCTGGCTGGATATCACCCACCTCTGGGATATCCCGGCGGTGACGAACCTGCTGGTCTCAGAGGGTGAGGCGACCTGGATCGACCGGGCTTCGGTGGCTGAATCTGCCTCGCTGGCGACCGATGTCGCCGTCGGTGCAGCCGCGCGGGTGGAATCGAACGCGACCGTCGGTGGTGGGACGGCCCTTGGCCCCTCGGTGACCGTCGGGGCGACCGCGGTTGTCGAGAACTCGGTGGTACTGGCGGATGCGACGATCGGACCTGGAGCGGTGGTACGTGATGCCGTCATCGGGGCGAACGCATCGGTCGGGGCGAACGCCACGATCGGTGGTGGTGATGCGTCGGTCATCGTCGAGGGGGTCGTTCACGATGACGTAACCCTCGGTGGGGTGGTCGGTGATAACGCCTCGATCGGCCACGGTGCGACGCTCTCGGCTGGATCGCTCGTCGGGACGGGGGCACGCATCGATGACGGGGTCGCCGCCTCGGGGCGCATCCCGAACAACGCGGAGGTCAGGCGGGGATAGCGCATGTGTGGCATCATCGGATACGTCGGCGCGGGCGACGTCGTCGACATCGTCCATCAGGGGCTGATCAACCTCGAGTACCGTGGGTATGATTCGGCTGGTATCGCGGTGCGTGCCGATGGTGAGTTACTGGTCGAAAAGACGGCCGGATCGATCGATGCATTCGAGCCACCCGTTGCCGACGGTGCCACGAGTGCGATCGGCCATACTCGCTGGTCGACGCATGGGCCGCCAACCGAACGCAATGCACACCCACACCTCGACTGTGACGATTCGATCGCCGTGGTCCACAACGGGATCATCGAGAACTACACCGAGCTCAAAGCCGAGCTCGAGGACCATGGCTTCGTGAGCGAGACTGATACCGAGGTGGTCCCACATCTCATCGAGGATGCCTTCGAAGACGATCCAGACCAGTCGCTGGTCGAGGTGGTATCGTCGGTCACCGACCGGCTCGAGGGGAGCTATGCCATCTGTGTCCTGCGTCGTGATGAGGATGAAATCGTCGCCACCCGCGATGGCAGTCCACTCGTGCTGGGTCACGACGAGGATGGATCGTTCGTCGCGAGTGACGTGCCCGCCTTCCTCGAGCACACCCGCGAGGTGAGCTATCTCGCCGATGGGCAGGTCGCTGCGCTGTCGGCTGATGGTATCGACGTATACGAGGCGGGAGAACTGGTTGACCTCGAGGTGGAGACGGTCGATTGGGAGCCAGAGGCGGCACAGAAGGCAGGCTACGACCACTTCATGCGAAAGGAGATCCACGAGCAGCCGACCGCACTACGACAGGCGCTGACCGGCCGGTTGGATGACGAGGCCGGTGAGGTCGACCTTGAGGTGTCGTTCCCGGATGGCTACCTCGATTCGCTCGAGGAGGTGCAGTTCGTCGCCGCAGGGACGTCATATTATGCCGCGTTGTTCGGGGCTCGGCTGGTGGAATCGTTGGCCGATCTGCGGGCGAGTGTGTTCCTCGCGAGCGAGTACGACGGTGGGGCGGGTCGCGATCCCTGGCGGACGCTCACGGTGGCGGTGACCCAAAGCGGTGAGACGAAGGACACGATGGATGCGATCGGGGTGGCCGCCGATCTTGGTGCCGGAACCCTCGCGGTGACGAACGTGGTCGGCTCGAGTGTGACCAGAGCGGTCGATCAGACGGTGTACATCAGAGCAGGGCCGGAGATCGGCGTTGCGGCCTCGAAGTCGTTCGCTTCGCAGGTGATGACGCTCGCGATGGTTGCCATCTTCCTCGGCCGGGCCAGGGGGACCCTCTCACGGTCGGCGGCCAGACGACGTATCGATGAGTTGGG
This sequence comes from Halobacteriales archaeon, assembly GCA_007118075.1. Lineage (GTDB taxonomy): Archaea > Halobacteriota > Halobacteria > Halobacteriales > SKSH01 > CAZXER01. The sequence goes on along the minus strand of SKSH01000144.1, from coordinate 1,951 downwards.
ATCGGTTCCAGGGGCGATCCAACAGGTGCTTGATGTCGAGGAGGAGGTCCGTGAGACGGCCGCCGAGTACCTCGATGCTGAGGCATTCTTCTTCATCGGCCGCGAGGTCGGCTATCCGGTGTCACTCGAGGGGGCGTTGAAGCTCAAGGAGATCGCGTATGTGCATGCGGAGGGGTTCGCCGCCGGCGAGTTGAAACACGGGCCGCTCGCACTGGTGACCGAGGAGTCTCCGGTGTTGTCGGTGCTGACCGCCGGGACCGCCCCCGAACGGACCCGACACAACGTGGCTGAGGCACAAGCACGAGGGGCACCGGCGATCGGATTCGTCACCGAAGGGTTGGATATCGATCAGCTGGATGTGGCCTTCACCGTGCCCGACGTCGGGTGGATGGAGCCGCTCGTGGCGAACGTCTACCTGCAGCTGTTCGCATATCACGTGGCGAACGAGTTGGACCGACCGATCGACAAGCCGCGAAATCTGGCGAAGAGCGTCACCGTCGGGTAGCGGCGTCGGGACTACGTTGTGTGAGTATCGAGGGCCGGGGGGCACCGGCCGAGGATCGGTTGGCCGCCCAGGGTCGTCCCGGGAAGACGACCGGCATGGATAGGCTTGCGAGGGGCCGTGGTGGTGTGGTGCGAACCTGATTGTCTGTGGCCCGTGTCGCGGTGATGGGCGGGTGATTCGAGGTGGGATGATTGGTATTATAATGTTTATGGACAAATTATCAACGTTGATTTTAACAAGTCGGTGCTGTGCAGTTGGATCTGATACGTCACTGTAGTTTCAGGGTACTTTTTCACGCTGTTTCAGCGAACTGATCGATAAAGCCGGTTACTCGCGTTCTTCGGGGGATTTGGGCGATGAGCATTGACATTTACTGGGTGTGGCCAATGGCACAGCCCTACCGCTAAACCAACCACGACCACGAGGGTGGATCGACCTTGTTCTGAATCCATCAGGTTCTATATGTTCTTGTTGACCCACACGATTCTGACCTCGTCGCAGGGGTGACCCTCTGGGCTGAGCGACGAAATTATCGATCACCGCTTTTCGATGCGGGGTCTTCGGACCCTGTGGGGTGAGTATTGTTCGACGACAGACAGTGGTAACAATCTCGGGAAGCCTGCTTAACCAATCAACCCAGTAGTCCTGTCCATGAGTACCACCGAGATAGAGAGGAAACCAAAGAGGACCCTACTCGACTCAGATGGCGTGCATATCGACAAGGTCGACAACCGGGTCGTCAAGTTGGATCTCTCAAGAAGTGCTGGAGTCGTCGCCGACCGAGACAGGAGGAGAAAGCAGATGGGTACTGGAAGTGGCAAGGGCAAGAACGGCTGTACGAGTGCCGATGGCCCTCCCCTCTTCGAGGGCCAGCGTGTCTCAAATGGCAAGCGTCGCAAGCGCAAGACGGACCACACAGAGACGTAGCCCACGTTGACAAGCGATCGAGCTGATGAGTGTTGTCGATATCACGGGTATACTGAAATATGGTACCCGGAATCCTATCTTTATGTTCAATATCTCCTATTCACTCAAATATAACTGGAATAGTGGCTGCCATATTTTAAAAAATCAGGATAAACTGAAATAGCTGGACGAGCAACGACCCACCATGGACGTCCGCTCGTTCGATGAACACACCATGCCGGGCGAACTCGTCCCTTCGGAGTTTGGCATGGCGTTCAGTCCAGAACCCCTCCCACCGGATGTCGACATAGCTGGTAGCGTACACGAGGAATTGCTCAATGCCACACGAAACCTCGGTCGCCTCAGCGGTATCGGTGGTCGAGTGGACAACCCTCGGATTCTGCTCGGCCCGTTCATCTACAAGGAGGCGGTCCTCTCCTCAGAAATCGAGGGAACGCGCGTGACATTATCCGATATCTACGCATACAAGGCGGGGCGGGGTGAGCGATCGATTCAGCGCAGGAACGACCTCGTTGAGGT